>DJXY01000018.1 GCA_002449915.1 Oribacterium sp. UBA6992 | reverse complement strand
GCCTTCTCCTGATCATGCTCATCATCAGCGGTGATATACTTTACCTTGTATCCATTGATACCGCCCTTTTCATTGATTTCATCAAGAGCAACCTTGGCACCATTAACAACGGCATTACCATAAACAGCTGCAGCACCGGTCAGAGGACCCTGTCCGCCGATGATCCACTCTTTATCAGAAGATGCAGCATCACCTGCAGCAGCAGTTGTTTCTGCACCCGCAGCAGCGGAAGAAGCAGCTTCTGAAGCAGCAGCAGTTGTTTCTGCACCTGCAGCAGCGGTTGTAGCATTAGGTGTGGAAGAAGATCCACAAGCAGCGAGTGACATAACCATGGCGCCAGCCATAACAGCACTTAATACTTTCTTCATAATTTATATCCTCCTCGTTTTATCCTGAAATATTCCGAAATGAATGTCAACGGATAAAACTTTGAGTAGATTATATGAGACACAGGAATGAAAGTCAATTCTTATATAACATAAAATATGTATTTTGAGTATTAATATATCTACAAATTATAGTAGTTATAATCCGTAGTGATTGTATTTTGTTTTACTCTCCCGTTTTCCTTCATGCATCTAAGGCATTTCAAATTTAAGACTGGAATGCTCTGTCCTGCGATCACGCATCATCAGATCCTGAACGGCATCCTTTACCGGCTTTCCTTCAAACAAAATCCGGTTGACCTCCTCCACAATCGGCATCTGGACCTGATACTTCTCTGCAAGCTCCTTACCGGACTTCGCCGCATATACGCCTTCCACAACCTGACCGACCTCGTGCATGGCTTCCTGCGCTGTTTTACCCTGCCCGATCAAAATGCCCGCTCTCCTGTTCCGGGAATGCATCGAAGCACAAGTAACCACAAGATCTCCGATGCCGCTGAGTCCGGCAAAGGTTTCCGCTTTCCCGCCCATTTTGATTCCAAGCCGGGTAATTTCCGCAATTCCTCTTGTAATTAATGCTGCCTTGGAGTTGTCTCCATATCCAATCCCATCCGCGATGCCTGCCGCAAGTGCGATTACATTTTTGAGCGCACCTCCGATCTCGATTCCCTTCAGATCCGGGCTGATGTAGACACGAAAGTATGGACTCATAAACACATCCTGAATCGTTTTAGCTATGTGCTCCCGATGTGCACCGGCTACAATGGTGGTCGGTAAGGCACGCGCCACCTCCTCCGCATGAGAGGGTCCGGAAAGAACCGCCGCATCTACCCCGGGAATTTCCGACTCAATGATCTCTGTCATGGTCATAAGACTCCCGGATTCAATTCCCTTGGCAACGTCTACAACAATCTGTCCGGGCTTCACATAGGAAGCGATCTCTCTGGCTGTTGAACGAATGTAAGGAGATGCAACCGCCAGCACCAGGAGGTCACTTTCCACAACAGTATTCACGAGATCCATGGTGATGGTTACATTCGCAGGGATCACCGCACCTGGCAAATTTTTATGGGACCGTTTTGTCCTGAGCCAGTCGGCGTCCTCCTGTCCCCGGGTGCGAAGCATCACCTGATGCCCGTTATGGGCAAGTACCATGGCAAGCGCCGTCCCCCAGGTTCCGGCTCCAATGACTCCGATCTTCATACAAGCACCTCATTTTCCTTTAATAATTAGCCCATTAGCCGCAGCTTACTTTTTACCGCCACTGCTGAGTTTGTTTTCCCTGCCCTGCATCAGACGAACCAGATTGGAACGGTGCTGAAAGATCCCAAGCGCTGCTACAACAAAGACAATCATGCACACCTCAGGATAAATCTGCATGGAAAAAGGAAGCCATCCTGTCCTTCCAAGTATAAGTGTAGACAGAAAAAACGCTGACATACCAATTATGGATCCAAGACTTACATATCTTGTCACGGCAACAATCAGGACAAACATTGTAAGCAAAATGATTGCGAGCCGCCAGTCAAAGGCAATGATCAGCGCTCCTGTACATGCAACCCCCTTTCCGCCATGCAGCTTTGGGATGCAAGTAAAATCATGTCCGAGGATTGCTCCGAGCCCGGTGTACAGAGTAATTAATGTACTTTCATCCTCCGAAAGCGGCTTCCAAAGCATATGCAAAATCAGAATCGGCAGAATCGTTTTAGCGATGTCCATCAGCAGCACAGTACAACCGGCTCTCTTCCCCAGTGTACGGAGAATGTTGGTGCTGCCGGGATTGCCGGATCCCTCTTTAAAGATGTCCACACCCTGGGATTTTGCATACAAATAGCCATTAGGGATGTTTCCAAACGCATATCCTATCAGAAGTGCAAGGACGATATGGCTAAGCTCCATCAGATTTCCTCTCCTTCTCCTCTTTCACGGATAATAAACTTGATCGGCGTACCATGGAAGCCAAATGCTTCACGGATCTGGTTTTCGATATAACGGGTATAAGAAAAATGCATCAGCTCCCGATCGTTTACAAAAATCACAAAGGTTGGTGGTTCGACACCGGTCTGGGTAATGTAAAAGAGCTTGAGGCGCTTGCCCTTGTCGGAAGGCGGCTGCTTCATGGCTACGGCTTTGGTCATAATCTCATTCAGCACGCCGGTTTTGATCCGAAGTGTCTGACTCTGACGGATCTGCTCAATCATACCAAAAATATTGTTGAGACGCTGTCCTGTCACTGCAGAGATAAAAAGATACTCCGCATACGGCATGTAAGAGAATTTCTCCATCAGCTTCTCGGTAAACTCCTTCATGGTTTTGTCATTTTTTTCAATGGCATCCCACTTATTGACTGCGATAATAACTCCCTTACCGGACTCATGCGCAATCCCCGCGATTCTTGCGTCTCCTTCTGTAATTCCCTGCGTGGCATCAATCAAAACGATACAGATATCCGCACGATCTACCGCGGCAACAGTACGAATGACCGAATATCTCTCAATGTCATCCTCAATCTTTCCCTTGCGGCGCAGTCCTGCAGTGTCAATAAATACATAATGCTGTCCATCATGTACAATCTCCGTATCAATGGCATCTCGGGTTGTACCGGCAATATCCGACACAATCACTCGATTCTGTCCGAGCAGCTTATTAATGAGAGAACTCTTGCCGACATTGGGCTTTCCAATCAGCGCTACCTTGACGGCATCATCTTCCTCCTCTTCCGCTGCTTCCAATGGGAAATGCTTGACAACCTCATCCAGCATATCACCGATTCCAAGCTGATTGACAGAAGATACACCAAACGGATCTCCCAGTCCCAGATTGTAAAATTCATAGATATCATTGCCGAATTTCTGGAAGCTGTCCACTTTATTGACGCAAAGTACAACTGGCTTATGAGATTTCCGCAGCATATCGGCAACCTCATAATCTGCGTCTACAACGCCGGACTTCACATCCGTGACAAAAATGATCACATCTGCCGTATCAATGGCAAGCTGTGCCTGCGTACGCATCTGCTTCAAAATCACATCATTGGAGTCCGGCTCGATACCACCGGTATCCACCAGAGTAAATTCATTGTGCAGCCACTCTGCGTCCGCATAAATACGGTCTCTTGTAACACCGGGAGTGTCCTTCACGATAGAAATCTGCTTACCGGCGATAGCATTAAACAGTGTTGATTTTCCTACATTAGGGCGGCCAACCACCGCAACAATCACTTTTCTCATATACTAAAGCGTTCTCTCCTCAAGGGCATTCAGCCCGCATTTTTAAAATCAGCCAATTTATTTTAGCATGATACGATGGATAAGGCAATCCGTTGTGCTTCGGGCTGTTCCTGCCTGTTACAGTCCTGCTGCAGCAAGGGGGGGGGACCTCCTCTACAGATAACAAAACAGGGAGGCGGTCAAAAGACCGTCTCCCCTAAGGAAAATCTTAAAGCAAGAATCAATTGTTGTAGAGGTCATTGAGCTTCTTGAGATGCTCATAACGCTCCTGAGCTTCCATCTGGTTCTTCTCGTCCAGAGCCTTAGCTCTCTCCGGGTTCTTGAGTCCAAGTGAAAGGTAACGAACCTCACCCTTAAGGAACTCCTGGTAACCAGTGTAATCCGGCTCCTTGGAATCCAGAGTAAACTTCTTGTCACCGCCGTTCGGGTTGAACCGGAAGTTGTTCCAGTATCCGGACTGAAGTGCAAGCTTCTCCTCGGTCATAGCCTTAGCCATGCCCTTCTTGATACCATGGTTGATACATGGAGCATACGCAATGATCAGAGATGGTCCCGGATAAGCCTCAGCCTCAGCGATGGCCTTAACTGTCTGCTGCATATCGCCGCCCATATTAACATGAGCTACATATACATAACCATAGGACATTGCAATACCTGCAAGATCCTTCTTCTTGGTTTCCTTACCGGCAGCAGCGAACTGAGCAACCGCACCTGACGGAGTAGCCTTGGAGGACTGTCCACCTGTGTTGGAGTAAACCTCAGTATCAAATACCATTACGTTGATATCCTTGCCGGAAGCAAGTACATGGTCAAGTCCGCCAAATCCGATATCATAAGCCCATCCATCACCACCGAAGATCCACTGGCTCTTCTTAGCAAGGAAGTCCTTATTCTTTACAAGATCCTTGGACAGATCATCTGTCTTATCAGCAAGAGCTGCAAGCAGCTTATCTGTAGCAGCACCGTTAGCAGCGCCAACTGCAAATGTATCAAGCCACTCCTGAGCAACTTCCTTAACGGAAGCATCGGTCTCAGCAAGCTTCTCAACTTCCTTCTTCAGTCTGCCGCGGATTGCGTTCTGAGCAAGCAGCATACCATATCCGAACTCAGCGTTATCCTCAAACAGTGAGTTGTCCCAAGCCGGGCCCTGTCCCTTGGCATTGACTGTGTACGGTGTAGAAGGTGAAGAGTTACCCCAGATAGAGGAGCATCCAGTTGCGTTCGCGATGTACATTCTGTTACCGAACAGCTGTGTGATCAGCTTAGCATACGGAGTCTCACCACATCCAGGACAAGCGCCGGAGAACTCAAGCAGCGGCTGCTTGAACTGTGAACCCTTAACAGATACTTCCTTGAACTTAGCAACAACGTCATCCTTAACAGGAAGCTTAACTGCATAGTCAAAGTACTTCTGTCTGTCGAGCTCATCGGCGATCGGCTTCATTGTAAGAGCCTTCTCACCCTTCATACCAGGACATGTGTTAGCGCAGGATCCGCATCCGGTACAA
>DJXY01000115.1 GCA_002449915.1 Oribacterium sp. UBA6992 | reverse complement strand
CACTCCTTGCAGTCCATCAGCGGATCCGAGAAGGATGCAAGATGTCCGGATGCGATCCAGGTCTGCGGATTCATAAGGATGGCGCAGTCGATACCGACATTGTACTTGGATTCCTGGATGAACTTTTTCCACCATGCTTTCTTGACGTTATTTTTAAGCTCAACGCCCAGATTTCCATAGTCCCAGGTATTGGCAAGACCACCATAGATCTCAGAGCCCGGGTAAACAAATCCTCTTGACTTGGCAAGAGATACAATGGTGTCCATAGTGTAATTCTTTGGCATTTTTTCCTCTTTCTGCTGCCGGAGTGCAGCTTCATGTGTAAAAGACTTCTGAAACTATACATCAGTTTTGCGGAAATAGCAATTATTAATCCTCAGCTCCCGAGGGTTTTGAGGATTTCAAGGCTCCGGAAGCTATGCGGCAATGCCTCTCTCAAGAGGATGTCCACATTGGCAGAGAACTCCTTAAGTACCTCCGGCTTTAAAGTAAAGGTGTACAGGCGCAGCACCGGTGTATCTAAAACAAACTTCCAGGCAAAGCTGCAGGCAGGGCTCGCTTCCATCGGAGGAAGCTCTGTATACTCCCCGTTAAGATACAGCATACGAAGCTCATAGACCCTCCGGACCAGCTCGTCCGGGATGTTGGGCGAGAGAACCGCCTTTAAGGATACATAGACAAGGTTAACCATCTCATCCGCTTCCAGATTTTCCTGTGCCATATAATCCGCAAGCTCCAGGATATACGAGCCATAGCAGGCATTGACAAGATCCAGCGCAATTTCCTCAAAATACTGATGTACCTTGACAGAGCGCAGATTGTATCCGCTTCTGCCCTTGCCGAGCCGGAAGGTTCCGAATACAAAATTCCGGGTCGGTGCCATCAGTGCCGAGCCTGGTTTTTTGGCTCCGGATGCCCATACTGTAATTTTGCCAAGCTCATTGGTAAGCAGGGAGAGACGCTTATCATAGTCCCGGACCGGCGCAGACGACAGCACAACGCCATGCACTTCAATTTCCTCTGTCATACATCAGTCATCTTCCTGATATCCGTATTCCTTAAGATACGCCTTGTTTTCTCTCCAGTCCTTCCGTACCTTGACAAAAAGCTGGAGATTGACCTTGCCCTGAACCAGGTCCTCGATCTGGATCCGGGCGCCTGTCCCGATGTTTTTAATCATGGAACCGCCTCTGCCGATGATGATGCCCTTATGCGCATCTCTCTCGCAAACGATGGTGGCCTTGACATCCCATAGTCCGTTGGAGCGCTGCTTCATTTCATCAATCAGCACTGCAATGCCATGCGGTACCTCGTCCCGCAGCTTATAAAGTGCCTGCTCCCGGATGAGCTCCGCGGTAATATCCCGTATGGACATGTCTGTGACCGTATCCTCGTCATAATAGCGCGGTCCCTCCGGTAAATACCGGAAAATACAGTCCTTGAGTTCCTCGATACCCTTTTTCCGGTATGCGGAAACCTGCACAACCTCCTGGAACTCCACCTTGGACGTGTATTGCGCGATAATTTCATCCAGCTTTTCCGGATTTTTCATGGTGTCGATTTTGTTGATCACCAGAATCTTTTTCTTTTTTGAATGCTTCAGAATTTCAATGATACGCTGCTCTCCGGCTCCGATATAATCCGTAGGCTCTACCAGCCAGAGTACGAGATCCACATCGCCAAGTGCCTTTTCCGCAACATGCTCCATGTACTCTCCAAGCAGATTTTCCGCTTTATGGATACCAGGCGTATCATGGAAAACGATCTGTCCTCGTGCATCATCATAGACTGCCATCACCTGGTTTCTTGTGGTCTGCGGCTTCCTGGAGGTAATGGCGATTTTCTGACCTACAATTGCATTCATCAAGGTAGACTTACCGACATTTGGTCTCCCGACCAGCGCGACAAATCCTGATTTTGTTACTGCCATGATCCTACTCCCTTACTGAAAGAGATCCTCAATGGTATAAAAGCAGTCCTTCGCTGCGTCCACCATAGCGGCTCCGCCAATTGTGCATCCGGCTCCTGTTGCAAGAGCCTCGGCAGCATACGGTGCAAGCTTCCGGATATCCTCTACCGTAGCTGTAAGAACTTCCTCTCTCTCCTGCTGCAGCATTTCATTTGTCACGCCGGATAAAAATGCGCTGACGGAAAGGAGTGCCTGTGTATAATTGGTTTTCGGCGTATCCAGCTCGGAAATCGCGCCGATCACATATTTTGTCATATCTCTGTCCGAGCACCGGAAGTCTGCGAGATACTCCGGGAGCTTCTCATAGACCTTAAGCGTCTCCCGGAGATTCGGATCCCTGTAGGAAACAAAATACGCCTCTCCAGAGCGTCCGAAGCCTGCCATGCATCCATAGGCTCCGCCCTTTACCCGGAGATTGCTCCAGAGATACTCAAAGTTCAGGATATTTTTAAGCACCTTAAGTGCACCGGTATACGGATGCTTTGCCGGATCATACCATCCCGTCCGTGCCACATAGTTGATCTGGGAAGGTGTACGGAAGCCTTCATTCCGATTGCCGGACAGCTCAATCTGCGGATCCTGCTCTTTGGCACCGCTGACCTTGGGGAGGTTGAGGATCTCTCTCATAAGACTTCCCTCCCGGTCATTTCTCCGGAAGCAGTCTCTGAAGGCTGCAAACTCCCTGCTAAATGCTTCATATCCTGTCTTTTCGGCTCCGATGGATACAAAAAGATTATCGATACTGACAATCTTTTCCGCAACCTCCGAGAGCTTCTCCGTAAAGCCCTCCGGATCCTTGTCAAAACTCTCTACCGCATCCACAATGAAACGGTAATACGCAATCCCTCCTGTAAGGTCCTGATAACGTGCCGTACCGGAAAAATACGAGGTGGAACGATTGACTGCATAGGTATGTCCTGATCCCTCAATGCGCATTCTCTCCCGGGATCTTGCTTCATTCAGGATCTCCTTCATTCGCTTCCGGTCACTGAATTTGGTGGTATGCAGGATCTCGTCGATGATCTTGAGTCCATACGGAATTTCCGGATACAGGAGCTTGATGTCCACGCTGAAAATACCAGTATAATAGTTATAATGGTTAAGATCCGGGTACGCATTGGCATCAAACTGGATACCGCCGGTGTGGAGCAGCACATCCGATCTCAAGTCCTGATATGTATGGTTTTTGGTATCCATATAGCCAAAGACCGTCTTTAAAAGCCCTGCGTAAGGCAGCTCCTCCTCAGTAAGTCCGGAGGTGTTAAAATTAAAGCGAAGATATGCGATACCCCGGCTGTCAAGCTCTGTAAACAATACCTTACTGCCGTAAAGCTCGTTTACCGTGTAATTGATCTGATCCGCCTCCTTGCGGATATCCTCTCGTGTGAGGAGCGGCAGCTTCCGGAGCTCCTCCTCCGGCGTCGGAGTTTCCTGATACTCTTTCATTTCATGGGTGTCCCGGACAAGCTTGCTGATTTCCGCAGCAGAAAGACTCTCCTTATACTGGTGCAGTCTCTCCTTAAGCTCCAGGTCCCTCTTTTCCGTGAGCCCCTGCTCCGGCTTCAGCGTCACCAGCGCAGCATGCGTGTTATTGAGCAGATACTTCTCCATGAGTGACTCAAAATATCCCTTGCTTACGCCATCTCTCAGCTCCTTATAAATGTGCTCGCACTCGAGATGTGTCCATGGTTTCCCATCATAGAGCCAGGCATCCATCGCTGTCAGTGCATATACAAGTCCCTTGGGTGTCCTGCCGTAATCCGCCTCGCGATACTGGAACTCGTCGCGGTTAATTGCGGCAAGCAGCGTTTTCTGATCCAGCCCGTCCTTTACAAGCCTTGCAAGTGTATCCCGGATAGTCTTAATGAACCGCTCCTTATCTGAAGCTTCTGCATTTTTAACGGTAACAGTAAAATATGGCTGCAGAATCCCGTCCTCATATCCTCCAAAGACATCCTCTCCGATACCTGCATCCAGGATTGCCTGCCGAAGCGGCGCCCCGGGTCCGGAGATCAGCGCATAATCCAGCACATCAAATGCCATGCAGAGCTTCGGATCCAGATCATCCTTGACAGACAGATTATAGGAAAGATAGGTTCGATTGTTTAGCGCCTCATGCTCTCCGATCGGGTAAACCATCTCCTCCTCGTGCATTTCTGCGAATGCTTCCTGCCTCGGAATCTCGGAATCCGGATTGATGGCATCATATGCCGAAAGGTACGCTTCATCCAGCCATGCAAGTTTCTTTTCCATATCCATATTTCCATATAAGATGATATAAGAATTGGACGGATGATAATATCTTGCATGGAATGCACAGAAGTCCTGATAGCTCAGTGTCGGGATGACCTCCGGATCGCCTCCGGACTCATTGGCATAGGTGTTGTCCGGATACAGCGCATGGAGGATGTATCTCTCCAGTACGGATTCCGGGTTGGAAAAAGCTCCCCTCATCTCATTGTATACAACTCCATTATAGCTGAGCTCTCCGTCTGGAGCATCCAGCTCATAATGCCAGCCCTCCTGACGGAATGTCCACTCATTTTTGATGCAGTTCGGATGCAGCACGGCATCCATATAGACATCCATGAGATTGTCAAAATCCTTATCATTGGTAGACGCAATCGGATAAACCGTTTTATCCGGATACGTCATTGCATTAAGAAAGGTATTAAGAGAACCCTTGGCAAGCTCCACAAACGGATCCTTGAGCGGAAATTTCTCCGAACCGCAAAGTACAGAATGCTCTGTAATATGCGCAACTCCGGTGGAATCTGCCGCAGGTGTCCGGAAGGCAATACTAAATACCTTATTGACATCCTCGTTTTGCATGGTCAGAATCCTCGCACCGGATTTCCGATGACGGTATACCACCATATCGGTCCTGAGCTCCTCGATCTGTCGTTTTTCTATCAGTTCATATTGTTTCATGCATTTCTCCTTAAATGTTGCCCATTAACCGGTCCTTAAAAATAGCCACAGCTTCCCGGACCAGAAGGTGCACGAGCATCAGCTCATCGGATCTCGTTGCCATCGGACAGATATCCTGTGCTCCAAACTTTTCCGCCATATGCACAGCCCGGTACATATTAAATTCCGAGGTCAGGATCCCAACCGACAACGGCCGATCCTCTGCGGCGATGATCAGCCTCCGGTCCTGTGCCGGACTTTCCGGCCGGTCCAGCTCCTCCAGCTTCTCTGTCCTGTCTTCCTCGATCATCTTCATTGAAAATCCGATCTTCTCCAATGTAGAGTGTGAATAAAACTCCATCATCAGATTCTGCGCCGGTACCCCGTGCTGAATCATGTAATAATACATTACGGTCGCCTGCGTGCTTTTATCATAATCCCCTCTGCCACCGGATAGAACAAAGGTCGTGCCGGGGTTCTCTTCTGCATAGGCAAGTGCCCTGTCCAGTCTCCGGCGGAGAGACCTGGAAATACGATTATCATCGAGATCTGTCCCCAGGACAATGACATAGTCCAGGTTTTTACGTTCGACGGAATGCCCACCGGCAAAGATAATCGCGATAAGCAAAAGCAGTGTGGCAAGCCCCAGTCCATAGGTCGTAAATACCGCGACAAAGGGAGCAATCCACACTTCCTTTTTCTGTCGTTTCCTCCTCCTTAAAAACCTTACCATAAAAAACATGGCAAAGTTCACCAGTACAAATACCGGCCAGAACCAGAGGAAGGAGGTGATCCCATTGTATAACAGGATGATCACAAAATACGCAAGTGATGCGATTGCGACACCGGCAAAAATAAGCTCCATACAATCCTTTCCACCTGTATAAGGAGCGCTCAGACCTTATCCATCAAGGGTACGGCATCCTCCTTGGGTACTGTTTTCCGGATAATATCTCCCGCAGCTGGAACATAAGATAGCCTTACCCTAAGCTGCTGACATGCATGCGGACAGCTCTCCTGAGGCTCGTCCGTCTCGAGGTCCCGGATCTCCAGCACCTCTGTCTCAATGTCCTGTCCATCCGGCTTCATGATCTCTATACGATCTCCCACAGAGAACTTGTTTTTCTGCTCAAGATAGCTCCATCCATCCGCATCGGTTTCCCGGATCGTTCCGAGATACACAGAGCCTGTAACATAGGTATTACTGTCATAGATCTGATCCTCGGACTGCGGCTTGCCAAAATAGAAGCCTGTCGTAAACTCGCGGTAGGTACATTTTGCAATCTCAGATTTGTACCAGTCCATATTGGCATGATACTTCTCCGGACTCTCCTGGTAATCATCGATTGCCTTACGATAGGTTCTTGCCACGGTCGCTACATACAGCGCCGTCTTCATACGTCCCTCAATC
>DJXY01000105.1 GCA_002449915.1 Oribacterium sp. UBA6992 | reverse complement strand
GATCTCGTTGGTGATGTGTGGAATGACCTGCACGGTATGCCCCTCATACTCGCCGTGGCGTTCCTTGTTAAGGACAGACCAGTAGACCTTACCTGAGGTAACATTAGCTTTATGATCCAGGGATTCGTCGATAAAACGCTCGTAATGTCCGAGATCCAGATCTGTTTCCGTGCCATCATCGGTAACAAATACCTCGCCGTGCTGAATCGGATTCATCGTACCCGGGTCAATGTTGATATACGGATCAAACTTCTGCATGGTAACCTTATAGCCCCTTGCTTTCAGAAGACGTCCCAGAGACGCAGCCGTAATTCCCTTGCCAAGTCCGGAAACTACACCGCCGGTAACAAATACATACTTGATCATAGATACTCCCCTTTCATGGTCAAAAGATACATCGGTGATGGACAACAGATCAAAAAAATGAGGCGGAAAAGGCGGCAGATACTTCCTGTATCTACGTCGACGCCTTTGTCGCCCCATGATCATGCTATAAAAACAGAAAAAATATAACTCAAAAAACCGGCTTTGTAAACGGATTTCCCAAAGCCGGCAATATTTTTTTCCGGTTTTCAGTTTTTCTGGCTCATTCCGATTTACCGGGTGGCAAATTTTCTGACAGTCACGGCGTTTCTATCAATATCCTCTGCCAGCGCTGCCGTTGTCACCATAAGGTCCATACGGAGCATCCGGGATCACAATGGCACAGATAATGTAAAATACAATGCCCAAACAGAAAAAAAGAGTAAGCCCCGCCCACAAAAGCCGGATCAGTGTCGGATCTATATTAAAGTACTCGGCAATTCCACCGCAGACACCGGCAATCATGCGGTTCTCTCTCGATCTGTATAATTTTTTCATGAAGCTTTAGAAACTCCTCCTGGCATAAACATGTGAATCGCGTATACTGTGCTGAAACAGTTCCATCCGGAAGCCCGGAAACGGAAGCACAGAACAGAACAAAACGCAGGCTTTCATAATCCGGATCATACCATATCTAATGCAGACTGTTTCAATTACTGCTCTCACTATAGCATATCCGGATGGTAAGAGCAATCCGGGGGATTTCAAGGCATCAGTCAGACCGTAATGCATCAATTGGATTCAGCGCTGCAGCTCTCCTCGCCGGCATATATCCAAAAATCAGTCCGATCGCAACGGACACGGAGAAGGATACGAGGATAGAGGCGAATGTCGGCGCCGCGTCAATCCCCATGATATTTCCGGCAACTTTCGTTGCAATACTGCCAACGACAATACCGATCAGACCACCCATCGAGCTGGTCACCGCTGCCTCAATTACAAACTGTGTAAGGATCGTCCGCTTCCTTGCACCAAGTGACTTACGGATACCGATTTCACGGGTTCGCTCCGTTACGGATACCAGCATGATATTCATGACACCAACGCCTGCCACCAGCAGCGAGATACTTGCAATACCACCAAGCAGCATGGACATGGTACCGATCATTTCATTCATAGAGTCCAGAAGCTCGCTCATTGCGGTTACATGATAGAGATCGTCATCCTTAAACACAGAGTACAGATAGTCCTCAATGATGCCCTTCACTGTCGTTGCCTGCTGCACATACGCATCCTTCAGCGCAAAGGTATAATTGTTTATCGTCCCGTTGCGGGAGAGCTTGACTGCCGCCGTATAGGGCATGTAAATGAAGTCATCATCACCGCCCTCTGA
This sequence comes from Oribacterium sp. UBA6992, assembly GCA_002449915.1. Classification (GTDB taxonomy): domain Bacteria; phylum Bacillota; class Clostridia; order Lachnospirales; family Lachnospiraceae; genus Oribacterium. The sequence goes on along the minus strand of DJXY01000105.1, from coordinate 7,002 downwards.
CATCTCATCGCTCTCCGAGGTCTGCCGCTCCACGACACCCTCGATCTTATACTTCTCTCCGTTGACACTGATCTCCTGTCCGATGGCCGAGGAAGCATTTCCGTAATATGTCGTCGCAACATAATATCCGATTACAGCGACTTTCTGCCGGGCGGATATATCCGCATACTGGATGAACCGTCCCTCGGCAAGGCTGTAATCCAGGATGCTCAGATAATCCTCCGATACACCGGTGACCGTGGTACTGGTCGAGTTTTCATTCCCCACCTTAACCGTAGCGCTGACTGTGACATTGGGAGACATATAGTTAAAGTACTGGGCATTATCCTCATAAAACTGATACATATCGTCTACAGAGACCGAGCGGGAGCTCAGGTTTGTGACATTCACTGTAATCCGGTTGGTACCCATGGATGCAAAGCTCTCGGTCATATAGGACATTTCTCCGTTAACCAATCCCACCAGGATGATCACGGCAGCAACACCGATGATGATGCCAAGCATGGTGAGAAACGACCGCATCTTGTTTGACCATATGCTTTTTAACGCGAGATTAAATGAGTTTAGCATATTCCTCCGCTGATCCGTCATAAACGACCTTGCCGTCAGAGATCCGCACAATCCGTCTGGCCTCGACGGCGATCGAGTTATCATGTGTTATCATTACGACAGTATTACCATCGCTGTTGATATCCTTTAAAAATCCCAGCACCTGCCGGGAGGTTTTGGAGTCCAGCGCGCCGGTGGGCTCATCCGCAAGAATCAGCTCGGGCTGACCGGCGAGCGCCCGCGCAATGGATACTCTCTGCTGCTGACCACCGGAAAGCTGACTTGGGTGCTGCATCCACTTATCTTGAAGCCCGACTCGCTCCAGCTGTTCCATTGCCCGCCGTTGCCGTTCCTCCTTGGGTACGCCCGCGTAAAGCAGCGGGAGACTCACATTATCCAGGAGATTATCCTTAGGCAGAAGGTTATACTGCTGGAAGATAAAGCCGATTTTCCGGTTCCGAATATCCGCGAGTTCATCATCCGACATTTGAGAGGTGTCCTCGCCATTAATGAGATACTGCCCGCGCGTCGGAACATCCAGCGCGCCGATAATATTCATGAGCGTAGACTTACCAGAGCCGGACTTACCGACAATTGCGACGAACTCCCCATCATAAACATTTAAGGTAATGCCGTCATTGGCATGCACCTCCTCGGAACCCATCTGGTATATTTTATAAATATCATGAAGCTCCAGCAACGGCTTCTCGCCCTCGTGTCCCGCCGGAGGCAAGTTTCCCTGCTGCTTTGCCGCGGCTGCCAGCTTCTCGATTTCACCATAGTGCTCTGCTTCCGGATCTTCCTCCTCGCCCGTAAAAGCCTGCGGTTTCGGGTTCATATCTGCGTCCTTGGTAAGGAGCGCCTCTTTTCTTTCCTCAGGTACTGACATCTGTCTGCCTCCCATCTGTTTAAAATTTCAGGATATAAGGTTCTCTGCTTTCTGCCTGTATCCGCACCCGATTCTGCTCTTTTGTTCACAGGATCAGGATGCGAATGCAGCCGCTTTACATTGGGCCGCCGCCCTGACCGCCACCCGGTCCACCGCCGTTGCCGGGTCTGCCCTGACCACCGCCGGGTCCGTTCTGATCGCCAGGCATTCCGCCACCTATACCAGGAATCATTGTACTCTCGGAGCTGTCTTCCACGGTTGACTGGGTAATGTAAACGACATCGCCTTCAGACAGATTTCCAGACGTGATTTCCACATAGCTGTCATCCACAAGACCTGTCGTAACTTCTACTGCATGGAAGCCCTCCGGCACGGTATCGTCTTTACCGCTATGATCCTTGTCGCTGGAAGCTTTATCCGTACCGGCATCTGATGATTTTGCGTCACTATCCTTAACATAGACGATATTTCCACGCTGCAATGCATCGACCGGTATCGCAATCACATTGTCTGCCTCATCGAGTGTAATGACACCGGAGACATTCATACCAGGCAGCAGATCACCGTAGTCTGTGAGCGTAACCTCCACCGGATAATAGGTGACGCCGTTGGACGCGGTACCCTCCATAGAGACATTGGTGACAGTTCCGGTATAGGTTTCATCCGGGAATGCATCCGCAGTGACGCTAACCGTCTGTCCGACCTTGACATTGGAAATATCCAGTTCATCGATATTCATCGAGAAGGTAAGCTCCGAGAGATCATAGATTACTGCCAGTGCCGTTGCGGAATTACCATTCTGCACCTTATCTCCAAGCTTTACGCTCTTAGTGACGACAGTACCGGAAATCGGTGCGGTGATGGTATAATTATCAAGGTTATCTTCTGTATTGGACAGACTGGTCTTGGCGCTGTCCAGACTGGACTCTGCGGAGTCCACCTTGTCCTGATAGCTTTTAAGAATATCCTCCGCATCCTCTGCATCAATGGAAAACAGTGCGGTACCCTCGGAAATGTAATCACCCTCATGCACCAGAACCTGTGTAATTTTAACACTGGAGGAAAGATCCGATGCTGTAATCGTAATATCCTTTGCCGGTGTAAACGCGGCATCACCCGCGGAGCTGAAGCCGTTGATCTCCGCGGTTGCCGTCATTGATGTGGTGAGCCCGCCAGGGTTCTGCACCTGCACGGTAACATCCCGGACAATCTGTCCTCCGGTGAGTGTCTGATCCATAGCGGCAACAGCTGTCACCGTACCCTGCAGTTCCTCCAGTGTATCAGAGAGATACAGCGTTGCAGAGGAACCGACGGAAATCTGCTGCGCTTCCGTGGAGAGAAACGGAATGGAAACCTCCATTACCGACTCATCATATAGCTCGGCGATTTCTGTGTTTCCGCTGATTTCCTGTCCGGCTTTGATCTTTAAACTCTTGATATAGCCGGATGCCGTAGACTTATACGTGTTACCGGAAAGCAACGCCGCCTGTTTGTTATAGTCGCTCAGTGCCTCATCATATTGCTTCTGTGATCTGCTGACAGAACTGTTGGCAGAGTTGATCTGGGTATCCACCGAGGAGGAATCGATGCGATATAATACCTGTCCGGCCGTTACCTGATCTCCTTCCTCAAAGTTTGCCTCTACAACCTCACCGTCCACCATCGAAGTAATGGAGTAGGAATCCTTGGGCGAAATTGTACCCGAAGACGACAGCGTTGATGTAATGGTCTCCCGGGATACCGTGGAGGTTTTCATATTCCGCTCTGCCTTTGCGCTCTGTGCCTTACGGTAAACCAGGAAGTAATACGCCGATCCCCCGCCAACTGCGATGACAAGGATCAGCGCGAGAATTCTTTTAAAAGGAAGCCGGAATTTCTTTCTCGGTGCTCTCGGCGCCGCTCCGATTGTGCTGCTTTGTGCTGTCATGCATTCCTCCCTTAGTTCTTAACGTATGAGATCACAACCTTGTTGCCATCACTGTCTGTCTCATACACAATCGTGACGGTATCGCTTACCTCAAGACTTCCGTAGATGGAGAATGCATACTGCATGTCAGTACTCGTGATCTTGTACTCTACACCGTCTACCGAAATGGATGTTGGGGTCATGACATTGCTGGAATTATAATAGATCGCATCCAATGTGCCTTTGGCTGTGCCAAGTGAAGTATCCCCATCCGTGGTTCCGGCACTGGTATAGGCATAGACGGACTTTGTCGAGGTATTATAGTAGACAACAACTACGTCCTCACTCTCTGCCGCATCCTCAATGACATCGGGATCGGAGCTTGCGCCGTCCAGGAAGCAGGAAGCATCGCTCTCGGAAAACGGAATGATGGAGGATAAGCTTCGTCCGGACTTAAGCACATACGGTCCCTTTAAATTAGATGTCAGTGTATCCATCATGTTGAGTTCATTATCCGAAGTCAGCGTGAATCCAAGGATTGCTCCGTAAATTGTGGAGCTGGATTTTGTTTCAGTTTCATGCGACTTGGTATTGGTAATCAGCAGATTATAAAACAGATTGATGCAGTCCTGATAGCTGAGCTCATCCGTTGCGGACTTGCCGAGATCATCCGAGAACCCGATAGACTGCGCCTTGGCGATCCGGTTGGCGACCTGATTGCCGGAGAAGTCATCCGAAGTATATCCCAGCAGCGTAAGGCAGGCCCTTACCGCTTCGTGAAATTTAATTGGCTGATCCGGTTTGAAATTTCCTCCAAGATATGCGGTCATCCAGCCCTTTTCTGCCGCCAGCCGGATAAAGGAAGCATAGGTATTGTCGGTTGCTACATCCGGGAACACCGACACGTTATTATAGGCGCTGACACTGTTGTTGTAGCTGGATGCACGTACCAGCATCTTGGCAAATTCCGCTCTGGAAACCATACTTTCCTCATTGCCTGCGCTGACAGAATCAATAATGTTGGCGGATTTTAAAATCTTTTTCCTCATATCAAAATTGACTGCGGCATAGGACGCCAAGGGTGTGGACGCAAACACAGCACCGGCTCCGGCAAACACTGCCATCGCTCCATACAGGTATCTTCTATACATAAATAACTCCTCTCCGGTTAACATGATTCTTTGTAACGATGCACATTGTACCGAAGCAAGCTGAAATGAAACTGAAAAATCTGAAAAACAGTCTGAAAATAGTCTAAAAAAAGAACGCATGAAAAAAATCCGAAAAAACAAATTAATGCCGAAAAAGCTCTTGAAATTTTAAGGATGTTTTCAGCTTTCCATAATATACTTATGTAAGAAACCGATATGTAAGGAACCGATATATTAGGAACCAATACAGCGGCAAAAGAAACGAGGCTATACCTATGAAAATATTAATCGTTGAAGATGAGAGATTACTGGCGGATTCCATTAAGGTTCTGCTGGAGGATAAAGGTTTTACTGTCGATGCTGCTTACGATGGAGAGGACGGTCTCCAGTATGCAGAAACCGGAGTCTACGATCTTATCATCCTGGATGTAATGATGCCGAGGCTCAATGGCTACCAGGTCGCAAGGAAACTCCGACAGGAGCACATCAGCCTGCCAATCCTGATGCTGACCGCCAAATCCGAGCTTATGGACCGGGTGGAGGGGCTGAACTCCGGAGCGGACTATTATCTGACAAAGCCATTTGACAGCCGGGAGCTGCTCGCCTGTGTCAATGCGCTCCTCCGCCGGCAGGGGTCCGAAGTGGATGAACTTACCTATGGAAATACTTCTCTGGATCTTGAGTCCTGCACACTGAACTGCAATGGAAACTCCATCCGGCTCTCTGCCCGCGAATATGACGTCATGCGGCTCCTCATGCAGGCCAAAGGCGGCAATACCTCCAAGGAGCAGATTCTTTCCAAGGTCTGGGGCTTTGACTCGGATGCCGTGGAAAACCATGTGGAAGTATATGTCGGATTTCTACGTAAAAAGCTTAAAAACATCGGCTCTGATCTGAATATCGTTGCCGCAAGACGTCTCGGTTATCATCTGGAGGTGAGTCATGCTTAAAAAACTCCGTATACGCTTTATCGTCATCATGATGTTTATTGTCACGATGATGCTGATTATCATCTTCGGACTTGTTCTGAATCTTACCTCCCGGAGACTCCGGGACGAAAACATTCGCATGATGTCGATGATGCTCTCCGCACCGGCGCACGGGCCGAGACCGGATGATCATCCGGAGGATGCCAAAAACATACGACTTCCATTTTTCCGGCTGGAACTGGACGAGGCAGGAAACATCCTCAATAAATCCGGCGACTATTATGATCTCACGGATGAGGAGTCCTTAAGCGATCTTGCGGTGCTGGCACTGAAATCCGAAAAGAAGGTCGGTACATTATCGCAGTACAGTCTGCGTTTCATGGTAGATGATGGCACAAACAGCACATGGCATAGAAATGATGATCTTAAGGCAGCACAGGCCTCCAAATCCGATGATGCAGATCAGGCTTCTGAAAAATCAGACGAGGTGACAACAGACGGACAAAGCACTCCGGCAACGGTCATTGTCTTCTCGGATATTTCCAGCGAAATCAGTACGATGCAGAGCCTTCTCCGGAACTGTATCCTGATTGGACTTCTGGCATTTTTCAGCTTCCTCCTGATCAGCATCCTCTTTGCCCGCTGGGCAGTAAAACCCGTAGAGGATACCTGGAACCAGCAGCGTCAGTTTGTATCCGACGCATCGCATGAACTTAAAACGCCGCTGACCGTCATCCTCACCAACGCGGAGCTTTTAAAATCCGGTCAGAGCCGGAGCATGCCGCTTGGCATGGATGCAAAAGAGCAGGTCAAATGGCTGGAGGCAAAAGAAAAAAACAATACACGCTTTACTGACAATATCCTCACGATGTCCCACCAGATGCGTGGACTTGTGGAGAGTCTCCTGGAGCTTGCAAGAGTGGATAACGGCGCACTGCAGAAAATGACTCCGGAGCATGTCAATTTTACGGAGCTTGTAAGAAACGAGCTTCTGACCTTTGAAGCCGTGTTTTATGAACGGGATCTGAAGCTTACGGATGAGCTTACAGAGGGTCTTAGCGTAAATGGATCCGCAGCGCATCTTCGCCAGGTTATTGAAATCCTGCTGGATAATGCACAGAAATACTGCGACCCTAAGGGCGAGGTACATGTAGAGCTTAAAAAGAAAGATACCCATCATCTGCTGTTTTCGGTTTCCGATCCCGGAGCTCCGATTTCCGAGGAGGACAAGAAAAACATCTTTAAACGCTTTTACCGTGGCGATCAGGCAAGAACCATGAACCATAGCTACGGACTGGGTCTTGCCATCGCGGAGAATATTGTATTACAGCATAAAGGCCGCATCTGGGCAGAAAGCGCCGTAGGCATCAATACCTTCTGCGTGGAGCTCCCGATACACTGAATTTAATTTTCCTTACATTTTTAATTTTCCTCAAAGGCGCAGAGGATATCGTAGTTCACCGGACGATAGAAGCCCTCGCGGATCTTATCATACTCTCCCCGGTACTCCTGCATCAGCCACATGAGCTTGGTGATCGTCGCCTCCAGCGTCATGTCATAGGCTTCCATCAGATGGAA
>DJXY01000150.1 GCA_002449915.1 Oribacterium sp. UBA6992 | reverse complement strand
CCTCTGCGTAGGTATCCCGACTGCTGAGAGATCCAAGCTTATGCCGGATGTTCCAACTCTTAAGGAGCAGGGCATTGATATGGTATTCCCGGATCTGGACTACTCCTTCTATTTCCCGAAGGATACCGATGATTCCGTCATTGCATGGTATGAGAATACAACCAAGGCTGTACTTTCCAACGAGAAGTGCCAGGAAGACCTTAAGAACATGGAGATCAATCCGTACTATCTTTCCGCAGCTGATTCTGTAGAAAATGATAAGGGATATCTTGCAACCTTTGAGGAAATTGCTTCTTCTGTTGAGCAGTAATGAGAAGTAATCGATACATTTAAGACGTTATCCACATTTCATATCATTATACCAAACGAAAGCTTTAAACGCATGTGAATGCAGGGAGCCGCAACCGGCACGAAGCATTCACATGCAGGATCTTTCCATGAAGCACAACATGCACAGGGGTCCGGAGATCAAGCTCCGGACCGGCATGGAAGATCCATAGCTTATGTAGGCGGATATGATTAGAAAAAAAGAGTCAGAGATGACGGCATGACATATTTTATCCCCCTCGCGCATAGAGACAAGGGATGATGTATCCTCCTCATGCATTGAAGCACGGTCTTAATTTAAAGTAAGGACAATGCACTCTATGCATATGTCATACCGCGATCTATGATCCTTTGAGGGTTCATCTTTAAAAACCTATATAAAATGAATATATATAGTACTTATCTATAAGAATTTATAAGAATTATATACAGAATGAAAGCCTTGAGCAGAAAGGGGTAAAGAAAGTGGCAAAGCGGAAGACTGCAGATGCGTATGTGACAGAGCTACAGCAGGAAAACAAAAAGCTGCACCTTATGGCATACATCATGATCGCGCTGCTGGTGCTTGTACTTGCTGCAACGTTTACCAAAAAATTCACGCTGGTTACAGTGCTTCTGCTCATTGCAATCCTGTACCAGATTTTTATCCTGCGTAAGGCGCAGAAGCGCTATCTACGGAAATGCGAGGATGTCAATCTCGAGCTTACGGTTATGCCGCAGATTTCCGCGGATCATATCGAGGAAAAGGGCACTTCTCTTGATAAGACAGAGGTTCTGGCAGCAGGTCTCATCCCATCCGTCGATAAAACCATCAGTGTTTTTAAGACCATTTCGGGAACCAAAGATAAAATGCAGGTTGTTTCCGGAGATATTTCGCTTGTGGAGCATAAGGCTGAGAGCGGAGTTGCCGCAGAGGTCAATACCGGAAACTGGATCCACGTAAAGCTTCCCAAATCTACCGGATATAATTTCAGAATCTCGGAGGAGCAGCTCTTTCCGGAGTCTCTGAGAGCAGGCTTTTATGACGGACAGAAGCTTATCGAAACTGCCGGTCCGGATCATTTCCCGGATACACTGCATATCTATACAACTTCCGGCGATACTGCGAATGCTTTAAATGCCGGAGATACCGCAAAGCTTCCGTCTACTGCATTTTTCCGTAAGGTACAGACTCTTAATGAGTATACACCGGGAAAGCTTGGAATCAGCGTCCGGGGAGATGTTATGGATGTTTACATTCGCAACCGTTTCCTGGGAAGCCCGTTTTCCGTACGGGATCAGGTGGATCGGAACCGGCTGCTCGCCAATCCTTATCCGGAGCTTGGACATGTACTGGAGCTCGCGGAGTTTCTGCTTGTATAATTGTGTTTGCAGCTTGCGACCAGATTTTTATTTCTGTTTTTGATTTTTACCTATATTGTTTATTAATTCATTTTTCTTCATATGTTAATTTCAGCTGCAGATTTTGCACTGATTTTATAAATCATAAGGTTTTATTTAATGCGGAAGAGTGGTGCTTACATCAGGATCGCTTGTCCGGACATTTCAGAAAAGGAGATAATACAATGATTCCAGTAGTAGAAAAGATGGAAGTATTCCCAGTTGCCGGTTATGATTCCATGGAGCTTAACCTTTCCGGTGCGCATGCGCCATACTTTACCAGAAACATCGTGATCCTGACGGATTCCAATGGTGTTGAGGGTGTTGGTGAGGTGCCGGGAGGACAGAAGATCACTTCCGCACTGGAGTCAGTAAAGCCGCTTGTTATCGGAACCAAGATTTCTGATTACAAAAATACACTGAACAGAGTAAGAGAGTGGCTCAATGAAAATGTAAAGGATGATGTGAGAGGTCTCCAGACCTTTGATCTCCGTACCGGTGTGCATGTTGTTACTGCCATTGAGGCTCCGCTGCTTGACCTTATGGGTAAGTTCCTGGAGGTTCCGGCTGCATCTCTCATGGGTGATGGACTTCAGAGAAATTCCGTAAGATTCCTGTCCTATCTTTTCTATGTAGGAGACCGCAAGAAGACAGATCTTCCGTACATGGATGAGTCGGATTCCGACGACGAGTGGTACAGACTTCGTAATGAGGAGGCTATGGATCCGGAGCATATCGTTGCGCTCGCCAAGGCAACTCACGAGAAGTATGGCTTCGAGGACTTTAAGCTTAAGGGCGGCGTGCTGGAGCCGGAAGAGGAAGTGAAGGCTGTTGCTGCCATCAAGAAGGCATTCCCGAATGCAAGAGTTGACCTGGATCCGAATGGCTGCTGGTCTCTTGAGAAGTCTTTGGAGATTGCTCCGAAGCTCAAGGAGATCCTTGCGTATGTTGAGGACCCGTGTGGCGCGGAAAACGGCTTCTCCGGTCGTGAGGTTATGGCTGAGTTCCGTCAGGAGTCCGGTATGTTTACCGCAACCAATATGATTGATACAGACTGGAGACAGATGCGTCACTGCATCGAGCTTAAGGCTGTCGATATTCCTCTGGCAGATCCGCACTTCTGGACGATGGAAGGTTCTGTAAGAGTTGGTCAGCTTTGCAATGATTTCGGTCTTATGTGGGGCTGCCACTCCAACAACCACTTTGATATTTCTCTTGCGATGGTTGCACAGTGCGCTGCAGCAATCCCGGGCAGAATGAATGGTATTGATACCCACTGGATCTGGCAGGAGGGCAGAAACCGTCTTACCAAGAATCCGATGCAGATCGTAGGCGGCTGCATTAACGACATCGACAAGATGGTCGGTCTTGGTGTTGAGGTTGACCGTGAGCAGGTGCTTAAGGCTAACAAGCTCTATGTGGAGAACTGCCTTGGTGCCCGTGATGATGCAAAGGGAATGCAGTATCTGATTCCGGGATGGAAGTTTGATAACAAGCGTCCTTGCATGGTTCGTTAATCTGATTTGCTTGCATAGCTTTTTATCTACATTACTTATTAATTTATATTTTATATTAAGCTTGCGTATTGCGAGTACTTACTGAAACAGTGGCGAGCCGCAGGCGGGACGGTCTGCGGTTCGCTTTTTTGCCATATATTACATAGATCAGGATCTAACGATCCAGGGGGAGAGGTACAAAATCATGGCAGACACACCTGTAATTACCAAAATGACTGTCATTCCGGTTGCCGGATATGACAGTATGCTTATGACACTTTCCGGATGCCATGCGCCGGCGTTTACCAGAAACCTGGTTGTGCTGGAGGACAGTGCAGGACACCAGGGCATCGGAGAAATCCATGGCGGAGACTATACCTGCGAATGTCTGAATGCCGTAAAGCCGCTCGTGGAGGGGCAGCCGATTTCGAAATATCGTCAGATTTTGCAGAAAATCCACAAGCTCTCGAGCCCTGCGGCAGGCGATGATGGAGAGGGCATTCAGACGCTGGACATCTCCAAGCTTAAGTTTGTCGTAAAGAGTGAGTGGGCAATCGAGTGTGCCATGCTGGACCTTATGGGTCAGTTCCTGAATGTACCGATGTGTGATCTGCTGGGTGAGGGACAGCAGCGGAAGGAAGTTGAGGTTCTGGGATATCTTTTCTATGTTTCGGATAAGAATAAGGTTCCGGCGGGAGAGATGCAGTACCTTGATGAGAGTAAGAGCACCGATCCATGGTTCCGTCTGAGACGGGAGGAGATTCTGACTCCGGAGCGGATTGTTGAGGAAGCAGAAGCTCTTACAGAGAAATATGGCTTTAAGAACTTTAAACTTAAGGGTGGCGTCCTTGCCGGAAGTGATGAGATGGATGCGCTGCGTGCGCTCAAGAAGCGTTTCCCGGATGCAAGAATCAACATTGACCCGAATGGCGCATGGAGCTTGAAGGAAGCCATTGATCTTTGCAAGGACATGCATGATGTGATCACCTATATGGAGGATCCGTGCGGTCCAGAGGCAGGATATTCCGGACGTGAAATCATGCGTGAGTTCAAGAATGCAACGCAGTTCCAGGTAGCCACCAACATGATTGCTACCGATTGGAGACAGTTCTATCATACGATTAGCCTCAATGCCTGCGATATCATCCTTGCGGATCCGCATTTCTGGGGCTTTGACGGAGCAATCCGGATGTCACAGCTTCTCACTTCCTGGGGTCTTACCTGGGGTGTGCATTCCAACAATCACTTTGATATTACGCTCGCTGCGTTTGCACAGGTCGGCGCTGCTGCTGTTGGCACTCCGGCGCCGCTGGATACACACTGGATCTGGCAGGATGGACAGAATCTTCTGTATGATACACCGCAGATTGTCAATGGTAAGCTGCAGGTACCGGATGCACCGGGTCTGGGTGTGCATCTCAATATGGAGAGAGTCATGGAGGCAAACAAGCTGTATCAGAGTCTGCCATCCCATGACCGCGATGACGCAAAGGCAATGCAGTATCTGATCCCGGGCTGGACCTATGATCATAAGAAGCCATGCCTTGTGAGATGATCAATTGTTAATGTTCATATTATAATCTTATGTAGTAAAGAGCCGAGCCGCTCAGCTGATTTCAGTTGGGCGGCTCGGTTTTTGCGTCAGCAATGCTTACATCCATTTGGATATCTCCTGTTAACAATAAAATAAGCGACTTTAAGTTTCTCATTTATGTAACCGGATCCATATTTACTGCGTCTATTATAATAGAGGCGGGCGAGAGCTTACCATAGCCTATGCCTCTTGCAGATCTGCAACATTAAGAAAGACGAGGAGCAAAAATTATGCCTGAATATACACAGGATACACAGGAAACGATCCTGCAGGATCTTTTTGACCGTAAAGAATCGGTCATCCAGAGCATGCAGCGTCAATATACAACATATCTTGGTTCCATTGCCCGGAACATCCTGCATAATCCGGAGGATGTGGAGGAAAGCATCAATGACACATGGCTTCGTGCCTGGAATACCATACCGCCGAAGCGTCCGGACAATCTTAAAATATATCTTGGCTGTCTTACCCGGAATATTTCTATCAGCCGTTACCGCGCAAACCATGCGGAGAAGCGTGGCGGAGACAATGTGCGTATGGCGCTCGAGGAGCTTTCGGATTCCGCGGCATTCGCAAAAGACAACGTTGGAGAGGCGGTCAATGCAGCAGCGCTTCAGGATGCCATCAATGCCTTCCTGGGGACATTATCCGAGGCGCAGCGCAACCTGTTTATTTACCGGTACTTTTTCCTGGACTCCGAAGAGGAAATTGCGCGGCGTGAGGGGATCAGTCGGGCAAAGGTCAAGGTTACATTGTACCGTTTAAGGCTGAAGCTTAAGGAGCGGCTGATCAAAGAGGACCTGTTTAAGGATTGAGAACGTACGTAAAGATTAGAGATACCGTTTATATAAAGGAGAACATTATGAAAAACATTTCAGATCAGAGAAACCATCATATAGAAGAAACGACTGGATCCTTTGGAGCTAAGCAAAATGCACAGCACTTGGCGCCACACTCCCCGGAGGACCAGCTGCTGGATGCCATGGAGGGGATCAGACCGGATTATCTTGCGAATGCCGCTGCCGCGAGAGAAGCAATAACTGCAAGACGGAGCGGAGCCGGTGAATCAAAAGCGGAAACCATCTCGCTGGAGAGCCGCAGGCATAGCCACCGCTTTGGATCCATGCTTGGCAAGGTTGCGGCAGCAGTGATTGCGGTAAGCATTCTCATCCCAAATGTATCCCCGGAGGCAGCATATGCCATGCAGAAGCTTCCGGTGCTGGGAGCATATTTCCGGCTGGTTACCTTCCGTAATTATCAGTATGAGGATGCCAGACACAGCGCGGATGTCAAGGTGTCCGGTATTTTGGTAGATCCGGCAGTTACGGATGCGGCGATTCAGTCCCAGGCGGCAAAGAGTGCAGGGGAGATCAACCAGCAGATTCAGAGTACAACCGATCAGCTGATCACGGATTTTAAGGCATCCCTTCAACAGGATGGCTATGGCGATCTTACGGTATCCACGGATGTTGTTACAGATAGTGAACGCTGGTATGCGATCCGTCTCTCAGCATTTGTTTCTCAGGCAGATGGGTATCAGGAGAACCGGTATTATGTCATCCGTAAGAGAGATGGGGAGAAGGTGATGCTCAGGGATCTTTTTAAAGATGGTGCGGATTATCAGCAGGTGATCAGTGCAGAGATTATCCGTCAGATGAAGGAGCAGATGGAGCAGGACGACAGCAAGAGCTATTTTATTAATGACCCGGACATCCCGGATGCTAACTTCCAGGAGATCAAGGCGGACCAGCAGTTCTACATCAATAAAGATAATCACCTTGTGATTGTATTCCAGGAGGGTGAGGTAGCACCGATGTATATGGGTACGCAGGAATTTGTGATTCCGGCGGAGGATATTAAGGATATACTGGCGGAGGCACTGTAAGTATAGCGTGGTTGTTGCCTTGCTCCGGGAAATTAACTATAATAGGCAAAATGCAGAGGTGTATAAGAAGGGCAGCAGAGCCCGGAGAGGATCGGCATGTTAACGAGAAAAGTATATCAACAGAAGGCATTTTATTATCTTGACAATGCGGCGACCACACCGCTCTCGCATGAAGCGCTGGAGGCGATGGTACCGTACCTCACAGAGGATTTTGGCAATGCATCCACGATCTATACCTTGGGACAGAGAGCCAAACAGGCGCTGGAGGAAAGCCGTCGGACGATTGCAGAAACCATTGGAGCGAAACCGCAGGAGATCTATTTTACAAGTGGAGGTACTGAGTCAGATAACTGGGCGCTGGTCAGTGCAATGGTGAGCGGAAGGCAGCGGCTTCTGCATGAAGCGATCCAGAGGGATCCTGACGCGATTGTAAACGGGCATCTGATTACCGATAAGATTGAGCATCATGCGATTCTCCGGACGTGCAAATATCTTGAGAGCCTCGGCTTTGACATCACGTATCTGGATGTGGACAGCAAGGGACATGTCGATCCACGGGATGTGGAAGCCGCGATCCGCCCGGACACGATCCTGATCAGTGTGATGATGGCAAACAATGAGATCGGGACGCTGGAGCCGGTGATGGAGATCGGCAGAGTCGCACATGATCATGGTATCCTGTTTCATACAGATGCGGTGCAGGCGTATGGACATATCCCGATCCAGGTGGGTGAGATGAACATTGACTTAATGTCCGCCAGTGCGCATAAGCTGAATGGTCCCAAGGGCGTGGGCTTTCTCTATATGCGGCGGGGTGTCAATTTAAAAAGCTTTATGCATGGCGGCGCGCAGGAGCGGGGCTTCCGTGCAGGTACGGAGAATGTTGCCGGCATCGTAGGCTTTGCAAGAGCCGCCGAGATCGCGTGCGCATCTCTGCGGGCAAGAAACATTCGCGAGCAGCAGGTGCGGGACCATCTTATCGCGCGGCTCACGAGAGGAGTAAAGTTTGCCTGGCTCAATGGTGATCCTGTGGACCGGCTTCCCAACAACATCAATATTACGTTTCAGTATATTGAGGCGGAAACGTTGCTTCTGCTTATGAATGAAAAAAAGATTTATGCAAGCGCGGGCTCTGCCTGTGCAAGCGGGTCGCTGGAGCCAAGCCATGTGCTGCTGGCGCTGGGAGTTTCCAGGGAGGATGCGCTGGGCAGTATCCGGCTCTCGATTGATCCGGAGCTGAGCATTGAGGATGCAGATTATCTTGTGGATACGCTGAAGCCGATGATCGAAAGATTGAGACGGCAGTCCTCAAGGTATCTCGAGGCGATTGGCGAGCTTCCGGAAACAGATGCCGAGGAGCCGGAGGCGAAGGCGGCCGGCGCAGCTGATGCCGTAGATACCGAAGATGCAGGAGGCGCTCTGCACTGATTTCCGGTTTCATGGATAAACCGGAAATCAGTGGATGTCAAGGATGTCGGAAGAAAAATCTTAAATATAGCTTACAATGTCTCCTTAATTTGTAAAAGGATTTGAACTAATTCTGTCTCTGCCATATAATAAGGCCTATGGACTGAAAAACGCATAGATCAGGTCAGTGAGGATTCATTTGATTAGCGCACACTGGGTATGGCATAGGCAGAAGGAAGTAAACATGGCACCAAGGGAAATGAAGACAGAGCATGCCCGGATCGCGGGAGAGATCATCCGTGATCAGTATATTGCAGATAGCCTGACGGAACAGGAACAGCAGGCATTACTTAAATATCAGAAGTTTGCTGACTGGATTCCGGGAGGCTTTTTTATTTACCGAGCTCGGGGAGATGAGGAGATCCTTTTTGCAAACCGTCAGATGCTTGCCATTTATGAGTGTGACAGCTATGCGGAGTTTAAAAGGTATGTCCGCGGAAGTTTCCGGTACATGGTGGATCCGGAGGAGCTTCAGGAGAGTGAGACGCAGATATGGGAGCAGATCAACAGCGGATCGGATCATTTTGACATGCTGGAGTACCATATTGTGACCGCACGGGGGCATGTACGTAAAATCGAGGACCATGGACGCTACATTGTGGACCCGGAGCTCGGAGAGATTTTTGCAGTTTACATTATGGATGTCAAGATTCGGGACGCAAGCCGCAATATTGACCGACTGACCGGACTTTTTGGCATGAAACGGTTTCTTACGACGCTCGGACGTCTGACGGAAGGTGAAAAAAGCTGGAAGTCAGATGCCGGCTTTGATCTCATCTATATCGATGTTGTAAATTTCAAGCTTTATAACCGTGACCATGGACATACTGCGGGAGACGCATTTCTCAGGTCTATGGCAAAGGAAATTCATAAGGTATTTCCAGGACAGTATGCAAGCCGCTTCAGTGCGGATCAGTTTTATGTGATTTCCAGTCCGGAGGACACAGTTTCCGGGATCAGAAGACTGCACGACTATTTACGGGAGAACATGCAGGTGGAAATCTGTGCGGGCATCTATCATGTCCATCACGAGGATGCCAAACCGGTGATTGTCTGCGACCGCGCCAAGATTGCCGGAGAGAAGGCATCGGGAGATTTTCATAGATACTATAGGAGCTTTACAAAAAGCATGGAAGCAGAGCTCTCCCGGTCCTCGTATCTCTGCGCACATATCAATGAAGCAATTCAAAAAGGCTGGATCAGAACCTGGTATCAGCCGATTGGGAGGACCTTGAGCGGTAAAATCATCGGCTTTGAGGCACTCGCCCGCTGGGAGGATCCGACCTATGGTTTTATGACACCGGCAGCATTTATCCCGGTGCTGGAAGAGAATCATCTGATCCATGAGCTGGATATGCATATGCTCGGCAGCATTTGCCGGATGCTGAGTGAGCGGCAGCAGTGCGGAGCAAAGCTGTTTCCTGTATCCTGTAATCTCTCAAGACTGGATTTTGAGGTAGAGAATCTCCATGACAAGATCAACGCCATCCTTGCGCGATACGGTATCCCACATGAGCTTATCCATATTGAGATCACCGAGTCTGTGCTGTTTGGCAGTGAAGAGGAGATGCGTGAGCATATCGCAAGATTTCATCGGGATGGGTATCATGTCTGGATGGATGATTTTGGAAGCGGCTATAGTTCGCTTAATACCTTGCAGACCTTTGACTTTGATGTGCTGAAGAAGGATATGCAGTTTTTACATAAGGAGAATGCAAAAACGCCGATGATTCTCGCTTCCATCGTCAATATGGCTAAAAATCTGGGGATCAGTACGCTTGCGGAGGGTGTGGAAACCAGAGAGCAGTATGATTTCCTCCGTACCATTGGCTGCGAAAGAGTGCAAGGCTATTTACTCTCAAAGCCTCTGCCGTTTGAGGAGTGTTATGATACGTTGCAGCAGAAGGGCTTCATCCTGGAAACCACCGGAGACCGGATCTTTTATGACCAGATCGGCCGCGTCAATTTCCTCTCCGCACATCCGATGGAGTTTACTTCTGTCAAGGCGGACAGTAACATTCCAATCGCCATCTTTGAATATGTAGATGGACACCAGCATACGATCTATGCCAATGATGCGTTCCGAAGCTATCTCCATAGTATCGGCATCGGGGATTTATCGGAACTCGACGGCATTCACAATGATAAAAAGAGCAGCTATTACGGGATGGTCCGGGATGCCATCTATAAGGCGGACGCAGACAAAGCTTCCATCTGTGATTTTGTGAATGCAGGCGTCCGCGGGCGGCTTCAGTTCCGGAAGGTTGCCGAGTGGCAGAACCGGAAGGCATATCTCTGCGCAAGTATCCTTGCGGTGTAATCTTTCTTTGGCATTTCCTTCCTCGACATTCAGGACGGCAAAAATGCAAGCTTGATAAGAAATTCATCCGAAGCGGATCGACCATGCTTCGTTTCGGATGAATTTTTTTGTGCAAATTAAAATCCGGGATTTGTGAAGAATATGTGAATTTTATAAATAGTTAGCACTCAATGCTTGACGTTGCTAATAGCCCGCGCTATAATACAAACTGTTCGGAAAAAAGCAAGCTTCAGGGTACGAGATGGCAGCAGGAGATTATATTTGAATTTCTGTCAAGCCTCTCATGCATATCCCTTAAGAGCTTTATTTCATAAGAAAATAGTTTGAGGAGGTTCTCAATCATGAAGTTAGTTCCATTATTTGACAGAGTTGTTCTGGAGAAGGAAAAGATGGAGGAGACTACAGCCAGCGGTATCGTGCTGCCAGGTCAGGATGATAAGGAGAAGCCGGGTCAGGCAGTTGTTGTTGCCGTAGGTCCGGGCGGAGTAGTTGACGGCAAGGAGATCAAGATGCAGGTCAAGGAAGGTCAGCATGTTATTTTCTCCAAGTATGCCGGTTCCGAGGTTGAGATCGACGGTCACAAGTATACGGTTGTAAAGCAGAATGATATTCTTGCTGTTGTGGAATAAATAATAAGATTGACCGATTGAGATCAAGATAAAAGATCAGATTAGCATATAGATAAATCAGGAGGATTGAATCATGGCTAAGGAAATTAAGTATGGCGTTGAAGCCAGAAAGGCTCTGGAAGCTGGTGTAGATGCTGTTGCAAATACAGTTAAGGTAACACTTGGACCTAAGGGCAGAAATGTAGTTCTTGATAAGAGCTACGGTGCACCACTGATCACAAACGATGGTGTTTCCATTGCAAAGGAAATCGAGCTCAAGGATCCGTATGAGAACATGGGTGCACAGCTTGTACGTGAGGTTGCTTCCAAGACCAACGATGTTGCCGGTGATGGTACTACAACCGCTACGGTTCTTGCACAGGCAATTGTATCTGAGGGTATGAAAAACCTTGAGGCAGGCGCTAACCCGATTATCCTGAGAAAGGGTATCCGCAAGGCTGTAGATGCTGCTGTTGAGTCCATCAAGGCGCAGTCATCCAAGGTTAAGGGCAAGGACCAGATCGCAAAGGTTGCAGCAATTTCCGCTGGTGACGAGAAGGTCGGCGAGATGGTAGCAGATGCAATGGAAAAGGTATCCAAGGATGGTGTTATCACTGTTGAGGAGTCCAAGACCATGCAGAACGAGCTGGATCTTGTAGAAGGTATGGAATTTGACAGAGGATATGTTTCCGCTTACATGTGCACAGATATGGATAAGATGGAAGCTACTCTGGATGATCCGTATATCCTGATTACAGATAAGAAGATTTCCAACATTCAGGATATCCT
>DJXY01000059.1:12061-12396 GCA_002449915.1 Oribacterium sp. UBA6992 | reverse complement strand
CAGGTGGCGCAATAGGAAACGCCCTTACCAACCAGTTCCTTTTCATTGTCCAGTCCCAGCGGACGGTTCTTGGCGCCTGTCGCAAGGATCACCGCCTTGCAGCGATACTCTCCACCGGAGGTTTTGACAATTTTTTCATTACCATCCGTCTCGATGCCAAGAACCTTTTCAAACTTAATTTCGGCTCCCAGATCCTTTGCCTGATTATAGAGCCCGGTTGCAAAGTCAAAGCCGGAAATATGTGCAATGCCCGGATAATTTTCGATATCCGGTGTATTGATAATCTGTCCGCCGTATGCGGCAGCTTCAAGCACCAGTGCCTTCTTGCCGGCGCG
>DJXY01000059.1:0-11965 GCA_002449915.1 Oribacterium sp. UBA6992 | reverse complement strand
CCGCCGTACCTGCACCTACAATAACAATATCGTACATTTTGCCTTCCACCTTTACTTCAGAAGATCCAGAACCTGCTCCTTAGGTACAAAACCTACACTCTGCTTTGCAGGCTCACCATTTTTAAATACAATCAGTGTCGGGATGGCTCTTACGCCATATCTTGTGAGAAGCTCCGGCTCCTCATCGGCATTCACAGACATAACCTTAAATCCGTCTGCGGAATCCGCAATTTCATTAACAATCGGAGAGAGCATCTTGCATGGACCGCACCAATCTGCCCAGAAATCAACAAGTACCGGAACGTCGGACTTCAAAACCTTCTCTTCAAACTCTGCTGTTGTAACCTTTGTTGCTGCCATGGTAATACCTCCATATCATTTGTATACATTGATTCCAATGAGTCGTTCTCATGGATTGCTTCTTTGTCTACCAGGTTTTCCTTAACCTGTGATTAAATTGTACGCAATTAAATCACTATTGTCAAGCTTTTTTCAAAATAAATTTTGCACAATTTAACTGGTTCTACCTGGAGCCTAAGACACTCCTTCCAAGCCTCCCTCGTCCTTGCTGCAGCAGACAGATGCCAGTGTGAATGAGAAATGCCCCCAGCACCACCGTCATAAGATAGATGATAATGCCCAGCGGTCTGCCGATGACCGCATCAAGCTCATGGAAAACAATCTGGGAGCTTAGATGATACGGCGAAATATAAAACATATCACAGTCACCATACGGATGAAAAATCACATTTAAGATTTCCGCCAGGATACAACCGATCGCAAAAAGTGGAAGGACGATTGGGAATGTTTTGATCCGCTGCGCTGCCATATGATGCACCGCAATGTAGAGCGCCATTAGTACCATCAGGATATGCCACACATAGCCATGGAGCGTAAGAAGCGGAAAATCCGGATGTGTAAATCCATCATGTACAATCAGTGCGGCAATCCCTCCCAGGAGACCAAAGTCCTGGAGATACGTGAGAATCGCCTTTCGCAAGCTTCCATACCCGGCATTTTCCGGTCTCAAGAGCCATCCGTAAAAGGTCCCAAGATACATCGGCGTCGAACAAAGCTGAAACGGCAGATACCAGACATCATACCCTCCACCAAAGTAAACATGATATAAGTACCATTGCTTCCAGCACTCCAGCAAAAGTAAAAGCACCGATACCATAAAGATTGGTCTTCCAAGCTTCCGTTCTACAGAAAATGAATCTTTCTCATCCATCCGATCGATTTTATTGATCTTATTGATCTCATTGAGCTTATCTATCTTGTCTATCTCATCCATCATTTCCGCCTGCCTCTATCTTAAAGCGACCGCAGCAGCTTCCTGTGCATCACTCATACTGCTGGTCGAGCTCCAGCGCTTTGGTTACGACACTATAGGAAAACCCCTTCCGCATCAATGACGCATAAAGCTTCCTGCGTTCCTCTGCTGTCATAGCAGAGACATCCCGGACCTTTTTCCGGATCTGAAGTCTCACTGCCTCCATCTCGGATTCCGTACCTTCCGTCTCCCGGAAATTCTGCATTGCCTCCTTTATCGTCTCCCTGTCTACACCACGTTGATATAGCTTCTGTTCGATCTCGCGCAAAGACTTGGATCCCCGGTAAAGTCGGATCAGATGCTCCGCATACCGTAAATCATTAAGATAATCATATTTTTTGAGAAACTCCATTGTCTCGTCGATAATCTCATCCGGATACTTGCCGGATTTCTTAAGCTTTGTACGAAGGCTCTGCTCCGTTTTTTCAGAATCCGTAATCAGATAGAGGCATCGTTCCTTACATCGGTTCAAAAGCCTGTCCCGATCAGAAAGTCGTTCCGGATCCAGATTATACTCTGTTTCCTCACCGAACTCTGCCTTAAAATCCTCAAAATTTTTCATTGTCTGCTGCTTTCTTATTCATCATTGAAAAAGCCGGATATTTCCATCAGGAAATATCCGGCTTTGGGTTCCATATGTAGTATGGCTTGTAACATATGTGGCATGATCCTGCTGCACTTCAGGTATTGATTCTATCCTATGCCTGAACAAAATCATGGAGGCTCAGCGCTGTCGCGTTGTCTCAGGCTTCCGGCTGATCCGGATCTTCCGCGCCTTCCAAGGCTGTCTGCGCTTCCGCCTGCTCATAGGTATCTACCGGCAGTCCGTATTTCTCCCGCACCTGGTTCTCGATCTCTGCAAGCACACGGGGATTATCATGCAGGTAGACCTTAGCATTTTCGCGTCCCTGCCCGATTTTATCTCCCTTATAGGCGAACCATGCGCCGCTTTTTTCCACAATATTTTCATTCACTGCAAGGTCCAGGACATCGCCCTCTTTAGAGATGCCGGTACCAAACATGATATCAAACTCACACTGTTTAAAGGGTGGTGCGATCTTGTTTTTTACAATCTTGACGCGTACCCGGTTACCGGATGCATCTCCGTTTTGCTTCAGTGTCTCAATTCTGCGGATATCCAGCCGGACAGAAGCATAGAATTTAAGTGCGCGTCCGCCCGTAGTTGTCTCAGGACTTCCAAACATCACCCCGACCTTCTCACGCAGCTGATTGATAAAAATCAGGATACAGTTGGATTTGGAAATCACAGAGGTAAGCTTGCGCAGTGCCTGCGACATAAGCCGTGCCTGCAGTCCGACATGTGAGTCACCCATTTCTCCGTCAATTTCCGCCTTAGGTACCAGCGCCGCAACGGAGTCAATTACCAGAATATCCATTGCGCCGGAGCGTACCATGGTTTCCGCAATCTCAAGTGCCTGTTCACCGGAGTCCGGCTGAGAAATATAAAGGTTATCAATATCCACCCCGATATTGGCGGCGTATCTCGGATCCAGGGCATGCTCGGCATCAATAAAGCCCGCAATGCCTCCTCTTTTCTGCACCTCTGCAACTGCATGCAGCGCAAGCGTCGTTTTACCGGAGGATTCCGGTCCAAAGATCTCTATGATTCTCCCTTTAGGATAACCACCGGCACCAAGCGCAATATCCAGCGAAAGTGCCCCTGTCGGTACGGTCTCTATGTTCATGTTGGCGCCGGACTCACCCAGCTTCATGACGGAGCCCTTGCCGAAATTCTTTTCAATCTGCGTTAAAGCCACATCCAGAGCTTTAAGCTTTTCATCGTGATCCTGATTTATATTTACAGGAGCTTTACTGGTTTTTGCTGCCATTTTATCCTCCAAGCATTTAGGAAACGTATGTTCTCATTTCAGATTTTATTGTAATCGGAAACAAAAACAGTGTCAAGTATTTCCTGTTTCCGAAGCAGTCGCCTGTATTATAGCATGGAAAAATGACATCTCCTATACTCCATATCCGGATAATATCCGTAAAAGGATACGGTTCACAAAAAAACATCTCATCTACGGGAATCTCCTGTCTCAGGCTCCCAGCGTCATAATGCCAAGGTTTACGGCTGACTCATAATTAAAAACCGCCTGATGATACGCCATCCTGGCGGTTTCCACTGCATTCGCTTTATTGATGTAATCCAGCTGCAGCGCCTCATAATCGGATCTGCCCACAAGACCTGCCGCATCCATACGATCAGCACGCTCCTTTTTAAGTCTTGCAAGCTCTTTGGAGGTCTCGGCATTTTGATATTCCGTCTGCTTCTGACGCACTGTGGCAAGCAGATTTGTCATGGAAATCCTGATCTCCTGCTCCGTAGATGCTATCGTAATTTCCTTTTTATCCCATCTGGTGAAGTTTTTATCCTTTATACGCAGCGCCTGCCCATACGCATAATTCTGCTGCATTGCCGACTTAATATCTGCTTCCAGGTTTCTCGTGTCTGCATATCCGAGATCATAAACCGGTAAATCTCCAAAGGTAATGTTCTGATATGTATGCGCATTCCATCCGAGGTTTACTCCTACGGTTCTCCGGATTGCGTCCAGACCCTGATTGACCTGGTCCAGGTTATTTTGCGCGCCCGTAAGATTCAGCTTTGCGCCCTGGACATCCAGCGCTGTTGCCGCTCCCAGTGCCTGCTGTTTCACAAGCTTATCGTACTGTGTCTGATACCACTGCACCTGCTGATTGAGAAGCTTCTGTGTAAGCTCCAGATTTTTATAGGAAAAAATTGCTGTCTGCATCCCGTAGGTCATGGACTTTTTCCCATTATAGATGGATCCGTTGGCAATGGCACGCACTGCTGCATCCTTCTGATCTGAAACCTTGTCCTGCTCATCCTCAATATCGTTAAGCGCAGTATCTCTTGCGCGTTTCATCTCATGGATCTGCTCGTCCAGCATCTTCTTTACGTCTGTATCTGTTACATTGTCTCTCTGATCCTTGAGATCATCAATGGCGGAGTCAAACTGATCCTTGGTATCCCGGTAAGTGTCCCGGTATGCCGCATTCACATCATCAAAGCCAGACGTCATGTTCTGAACCAGACTGTCCTCCATCTTGGCAAGGATACTATATTTACCTACCAGATCCTGAACCTCATTAAATTCAATTACATTATCCTCAAGATTATAGCCGGAGACGCGTTCCTCTGCCAATGCTGCCGATGCAACTGTGCCCGCCAGCGTCAAAAAGGCAAGCGCTCCCGCCGCGATCTGCAGCATTCGCCGCTTTCTTTCCACCTTGATTTTAGCCATATTTCAGCCTTTCTCTATCTATAAAAGATCTATAAAAGTTACCTGATGCGGATTCCTCCCGCATCAGGCTTTACTTAAACAAAATATATGGATCCACCCTTATCCCGCGTGGCAAGCATGCTGAAATCACTCAGGATGCATCTGCTGTCGCGATCCCATCTCGACCGGCAAGATACTCATAATACTCTGTTGCAAGTGTGTAGTCCGCTATATCTGCGGCAAGCTTTGCGACATTGGTATTATATTCTGCTGTTTCCAGATCTCTTTGGCTTGCGGCACCAGTTGCATAGCTTCGCTTCACCTTATCCAGTGCTGCCTGGGCATTACTAAGGGACAGCTTTGCCTGATCCAGAGAGTTTTTGGCGCTCTTCACGCTGTTAAAGCGGGCAATCATATCCGAGCGGACGCTCTCCTTTTCATTTTCCACCGTTGTGCTGAGAGACCCGATCTGCGTATCTGTAGAGGAAACCGCGATTTTTCTTTCATTAATCAGGATAGCGAAATTGTTGGCAAGTGCCGTCTGTGTATCCTTGGTAAGATCCATCTTGGACAGCATTTCCTCTGTCACCATCGGGATCGCACAGATTTCCGGGTTGTCATTGTATTTCCAGCCAAGGTTCACAAGCACCAGCTGTTTCGTCTTGTCTGCCAGTGTCTGATCGCTTGTAAGCTTTGCCTGGGCGCTCTGCATCGTCTCCTGGGCTGTCAGCACATCCAGCTGCGTTGCCTGACCGACGCTTAGCTTCCGTTTCTGCATCTCATAGAGTGACGCAGTATGGTCCGCCGTCAGCTGATCCATCTGTCGCTGCAGGTCCGTCGTATAAATACTGATGAGACTTTTGCGAATCTGCTCTGTCACGGTTTTTTCCGTCTGCCGGATAGAGAGCTCTGCTGCCTGCTCATCGGTCGCCTGCGCCGAGGTGTCCACCCCCTGTGCCGTAGTACTGGTCTCATATTGCAGATTGGCGTACGCCTCCAGGATTTCATTGTTATTGGCAGCATTCATAGACGCATCATATGACTGCTGGATCTGATCCAGTACGTCCTCATAATCAATGTTATATTTACCACGGCTCTGGCTCTCTCTGAAATCCAGCCAGAGTGAGGAAACCGTCGGATTGTATTCGCGTACCAGATCCTGCAGCTCTCCCCACTCGATTTTATTGTCGCGGAGCGTTGCCCACTGTGCCGCATCTCTCGCCTGCTCCACAGAGCTCTGGTGCGGCGTCATGGAAGTGTTGGGATATGCAGCATAAGCTATCCCTGTCGGTATCATACTTGCCGCAAGAAGCAGCGTAAAATATTTGAAATGATGTTTCATATTACATGCACTCCTCTAACATTTATTCTCCCTCGGAGTAGGTCCAGTCTATATACGCCTTCTCGGCGGAGAGTCTGCGTTTATTTTCCTGCTCCGGATTTTTCCCCTGCATATATCCGGGGTCCGGTACATCCCTGGAAATATTTTTCTTTTTACGATTCATAACCGAGTAATACACCGGCAGCATCAGAAGCGCGAGAATGGTGGAAGCCGTGAGTCCGCCCACATCCACGAGTGCAAGACCCTGCATCATTGCTCCATTCTTACCAAATCCAATTGCCATCGGCACCATGGATACAACCGTAGTAAGCGTTGTCATCAGGATCGGACGCAGTCTCGTCGCACCGGCTTCAATCAAAGCCCTGCGGATCGGCATCGCCATGCGATACTGGTTGACTGTGTCAACATACAGGATACCATTATTAACTACCGTTCCGATCAGCATCAGGAATCCAAGCAGGGACGGCATGGAAATCGGAGAATCTGCAATCCAAAGCAGGAAAAACGATCCGATCAGGGAAAATGGAATCGTGGTCATAACCATGAGTGAAAATCTCATCGACTCAAACTGCGCCGCCATGACTACAAATACCAGGAAGATGGCAATAACAATCGCCATTCCCAATGCGCCGAACTCCTCGTTCATCATCCTCATCTGCGAGTTCTCTGCAATGGTTACTTCATTATTAAGATGCTTTTTGATGACTTCTTCATCAATGGTCTGTTTGGTCCTGGCATCTGCGCTGGTTGTATAATCTGCTGTGATCGTTGCCTGATACTTCCGGTCATCACGCTGGATGGTCGCAGGTGAATCTTCAAAGCCGATATCCGCAAGATCCTCAAGCTTTACCGATGCACCGGTCGGCGTCGAGAGATAAATGTCCTTGACCTTCTCAAGGTTATTGTATTCATCCTTTGGATACTCAACCATGACAGACACATCCTGATCGTCCACCTGCATGGTCATGGCTTTTTTACCGGAAAGTAAGAGATTTAACTGCTGTCCGACCTGCACCGGAGAGATCCCCTCGGCTGCAGCCTTCACCGGATCTACATGGACTTTAACCAGCGGTGCCGCATTTTCCATCGTGGAATGCACTGCCGTAACGTCAGTCCTGCCCTGCATGTCCGATACAATGGCATCGGATGCCTGTTTCAGCTTATCATAGTTTGTCGCTGTGATGATGGTCTGATACGTCTCCTGATTGGTGGACATCGTAGACATCATACTCTGGGACTGTACGGTAATAACCGCGTTAGGCGTACCATCCAGCTCTTTCCTCCAGAGATCCGCCTTCTCCTTTGTCGACATCGCGCGGTCATCTTTAAGATATGCGGTTACCGAACTGCCACCGCCGCTCACCATAGACTGCAGCCCGGAACCACCGGCACTCACCATATAGTTATCTGTATCCGGGTCGGCGGCTACCAGGTCCTCAATCCCCTTAAGGATTTTGTCCTGCTCCTCGATCTTTAAGCCGGGACGCATTTCCACAGAAATCGCCACCGTACCTTCATCCGTCTGCGGCATGAGCTCGGAACGAAGCTGTCCTGCCAGTACAAAAGATAAGATCAGCAACGCCACAGAGGTAACCATAACCAGCGCCTTATGGTTGAGAAGCCGGTCCATAATGGAGCGGTAGCCATCCTGCAAAATCCGCACTCCACGGTATGCGGGCGCCTTGGTATTTTCCGTCGGACGGTACATCACATAACAGAGCGGTACAATCGTCACTGCGGAAAGGAGTGAGGCAATCATACAGAACACAATCGTAAAACCGAGCGGCGCAAAGAACTGTCCGGAAAGACCATGCATAAAGCCAAGCGGCAGGAATACGACACAGGTCGTAATGGTGGAACCCATAACGGATTCACCAACCGTTTTGATGGATTCGATCGCCGCCCTGCGACGGGAGGATCCATTGATATCCGTGTAATGATCCATTGCACGGAAGCATGCCTCCAGGACAACCGTAGAGTTATCCACCATCATACCAACGCCAAGCGCGAGAGACGACATGGTAATGGTATTCAGTGAATACCCCATCGCCCACATACAGATGAGCGCTACAAGGATCGACAGTGGGATTGAGGTACCTACAATCAGCGATGCCTTTACATCACCAAAGAATATATAGATGATGACCATGGAAATGATGACTGCCATGATGATCGTCTGGAACACCGAGTTCAGGGAGCTTGTAATGGTGTCTGCAGAGTCCTGAATGACGGCGATCTGGAGGTTTGCGTCCTTCGCCTCAAGAGCCTTGATTTCCGCCATGACGTCCTTGGAAAGTGTCACCGCCGAGTCAGACTGGGTCTTGGTGATGGAAAGCATGATCGTATCGGAACCGTTGTAGCGTCCGATCGCGGTCTTGTCCTGAAGTGCCAGCTTGACCATGGCAATGTCCTTAAGGTAAATCGTATTGCCGTTTCCGGTGATAATCGGAATATTCTGTAAGTCCTGCACATTGTCATAATCCGCGCCGGTGGAAACCGAGAGATCCTGTGAGCCTACACCAGTCGTACCTGCCGGATAGGTAAAATCGGCTGCGCCGACAATCTGTGCCACGGTAGACATATCCAGATGATACTGCGCCATCTTTTCCGGAATCAGCTGCACCTGTACATACTCTGCCTGTCCGCCGGAGGTATCAACCGATGCCACTGTAGACAACTTCTCAAGCTCCGGCTCGATCTCATTCTGCACATAATTCAGCATATTATCCTGCGAAGGGTTATTTACCGCAAGATACATGGATGGCTGATCGTTGATGTTCATTTCCAGGAAGCTCGGATCTCCAGCATCATCTGGGAGATTTGCCTTAATGGAATCCATCTTCTTTTTAAGATCATCATATGCCTGGTCCATATCTGTGCCATAGTTATACTGAACCATAACCATCGACATGTTGTCCATCGCATAGGAACCGATTTCCTTTACATTGGAAAGCACAGCTGCACCATCCTCGATGGGCTTTGTCACCAGCTTATCAATATCCTCCGGTGATGCGCCCGGATAGGTGGTTGTAATAATCATCATGGGCATATCGATCGAACTCATCAGCTCAAGCTTTGAGTTCATAATCGCCATGAATCCAAAAAACACCAGCGACAGAACCGCCAGGAAGGTAGTAACCGGTCTTCGCAAGGTGAATTGTGTTAACTTCTCCATACCTTTATACTGCCTCCTGCTTACTGTGCTTCTGTCGTCTGCGCTGCTGTCGTCTCTGCCGCTTCTCGGGCAGCGTCTGTCTCTCCTCCGATAACATTGCCATTTTCATCAAGGATCCGGACCTTGGCACCGTCATAGAGCTCATCGGTCCAGCTGGAAACGATCTTATCTGATCCGTTGAGTCCGTCCACGACTTCGATATTCTTATCATCCGAGAGATCCGTGGTAATTACCGCTTTATGTACCTCGCCGGCAGCTTCATCATATGTATAAACATAGGACTCTCCTGCTGCGTAAAAAACACAATCCAGCGGAATCAGCATGGTATGATCATGCTGCTCTGCCATAACCCGCACCTTACAGGAGGTTCCGTCCGGCAGCGCCTGGGCATCCGTAAGTGTTGCCTCAATCGGGAACAGACCGGTCTGAGCATTGGCTACGGATCCGATATCCGAGACGGCTCCATGATACTCGGAGCCCTGCTTCTCGACCACAACCTCTCTGCCCATTTCCAGGTTGTTAAGCATTTCCTCTGTGACATTAAAATCCACGGTTTTGGCACCAGCGCCAGTAATCATACAAAGCTGTGAGGACTGGGATACCGTGGCATTGACTGTCATTGCCGTATTTTGCACGGTTCCTGCCGCCGGCGCTGTGACCGTAGCATAGTCTTTAAGGTTATTTACCTGAAGCTGTGCGGCATCGACACTGGACTGCGCCGCTTTTACTGCATTTTGCGCAGCTGTTGCCTGTGCCTGTGTACTCTCATACTCCTGCGCGGAGATGTCTCCTGCCTGATACAGCGGTGTCATACGGTTTAATGCATCCGTCGCTGTATTGGCCTGTACCTGGGCGCTGTCCCGCTGTGAAGTCGCTGCCGAGAGCTGAATCTCGGCGGCATCCAGCTGATCCTTGACATCAATGCGTGCAATCGGGTCGCCTGCATTCACCGTATCTCCATTGGAGACATAGACCTCCAGGAGCTCTCCGGCAACCTTAGGCATAACATAATAGGTATC
The DNA here is from genome assembly GCA_002449915.1 of Oribacterium sp. UBA6992. Taxonomy (GTDB): domain Bacteria; phylum Bacillota; class Clostridia; order Lachnospirales; family Lachnospiraceae; genus Oribacterium. Next base: position 1,827 of record DJXY01000059.1, on the reverse strand, counting down.
CGAGGGCTGGATCGAGCCGATGAGCGATTCCTCACTGGCAATGCTGCCGCTGGAGGGCTGTGTTAATGTGACTGCCGGAAGCTCCTTGGTCTGCAGCTCCTCCTTTGGTTTATTGATCCTCGTAAAAATAAGTCCTGCTGCAGCAGCAATCACAACCACAGCTGCTGCAATTTTAAATCCCTTTTTCATAGTTATAACTCCTCACCATCTCTATACTCTACATGCATCTTCTGTAAAGCCGCAGCCCTTATTCCAGGCGCAGCACCATATTTTACAAAGTCAAGATAAATGTCAAATTCCTGCATCAGATTGTCTGCATGCTCATGGTCCGCAAGAATCTGCAGCAGGAAGATCCCTGCGATATGCCGCACATACTGGAACAACACCCTGAGCGCCTCTCTCGATTTTGTAAGATCTATACAGTCCGGACTAATATGGTCCAGCAGCCAGTCCAGCTCCTTATTGATTTTTTCCTCTCTTTGCTCTCTGGAACGGAGTGCATTAAGCTGTATGAGATTTCCGGTTTCCAGAAACATATTAAGACTTTCCTTTACGGCGGTTGTTTCGCGAATGCTTACAATATAGCGTATCCACTCTTTCTCCGCTTTCCAGAAATCGCCATGAAATTTAAGCAGCAGCTCTCTGTTCAAAATTTCATTTTTTTCATCCAGATCCTCTAAAACATACGCCAGGATGTCTCTCTTATCTTCAAAATACGTGTAAAAGGATCCTCTGGAAATCCCGGCAGCTTTGACAATCTGATTGATCGAAGCTTCCTCAAAAGGCACTTTAGAAAACTCTTCCCTCGCAGCTTTGATGATACGCTGGCGTTTTTCCTCATCCAGCTTCATGAACCGCTCTGACGGCATGAACTTCCTCCCTCATATATCATGTGCTAAAAATAATGTCTTAGTTACAGATGCCTCACAGGACCAAAAACTGCCTGCGTAAAAGTGACACCCTGTCACTCTGAGACTTTCTACAGTATAGTGACAATCTGTCACCCTGTCAACAAGCACTTGATTCTTGCTTATGTTTATTATAAAATACAATCTAGCCTTTACATTGTATACAGTCGACAGTTTCTTTGTCAGGATGATCACGGAGACACATATGGAATTACTAAAGCTGCAGGCTTATGGAAAAATAAATCTTTCCCTGGATGTACTCAGGAAGCGTGAGGATGGCTATCATGATGTCCGCATGATCATGCAGACGGTAAAGCTGCATGATAACATTGATCTTTATCGTACCAAAAAGCCGGGGATCGAGATTCACACCAATCTTTCCTTTCTGCCTGTAAACGAAAACAATCTCATGTATAAGGCGGCAAAGCTTATCATGGATGAGTTTCACATTGAGGATGGTGTACGACTGGATCTAAAAAAAGTGATTCCCGTATCCGCCGGCATGGCAGGAGGCTCTACAGATGCCGCATCCGTCCTTTATGGTATGAACCGGATGTTTGGTCTCGGTCTCACGGATGTGGAGCTGCGGGCACGCGGCGTAACCCTGGGTGCGGATGTACCGTTTTGTCTCATGCGCGGGACCGCGCTCTCCGAGGGGATTGGAGAAATCCTGACTCCCCTTCCGAAGCTTCCGCACTGTTCCATTGTGCTTGCAAAGCCCGGCATTTCCGTTTCCACCAAGCTTGTGTATACAAATCTCCATGTTTCCGAACTTCCTCCGGAAGCGCATCCCAATGTGGACCGTGTGATCACAGCTCTGGAGCAGCAGGACTTAAAAGCGGTTGCAGACAATATGGGAAATATCCTGGAAACCGTTACATCCAGAAGCTATCCGGAAATCGATGCGTTGAAAGAAAAA
>DJXY01000014.1 GCA_002449915.1 Oribacterium sp. UBA6992 | reverse complement strand
ACCTACAAATACTTTACGCTAGCCACAAGTGCGCACTGATCCACTTTGGATTGGCATTTTTAGCTTCTGCGAATGCATGCTGTCCGATATCCCTCAGAACGCATTGATAAAATGCTTGAGCTCAGTGCCGTCAATACTGATGACATCAAAGCGGCAGGGCGTGCTGTAGAGTCCGAGCCTTTGCTTTATAAGATAGCTCTCGGCAACCTTACGGATCCTCTGCTGCTTCCGGGCATCTACGGCATCAAAACCAAAGCCCAGATCCGTTCCGGAACGGTATTTTACCTCTGTAAATACGATATATGCACCGTCTTTTGCGATGATATCTATTTCATTTCGATGGAAACGGTAATTCCGCTCGAGGATTTCGTATCCGAGAGATAAAAGATACAACGCGGCTTTTTCCTCGTATTTCTGTCCCTTTGTATGGTTTTCTGATTTACTCTGCACCGAACTCCTCGTAAAGCCTGTCCTTATATTTCCAGCTGTCCCTCTTACTCTTGTCAATAAATTTTGTGATAAAGCTCATCCTGTGAATCGGGCAGGGTCCGTAGGTTCGGAGCGCTGCAATATGCTGTGCCGTGCCGTAGCCCTTGTGCTTTGCAAAACCATATTCCGGATATAGCTTGTCAAGCTCGACCATCATATGATCCCTCGTCACCTTGGCGATGATGCTGGCAGCCGCAATGGAAACCGACTTGGCATCTCCCTTGATAATCGGTATCTGGGGAATGCTTACGCCCGGGATTGTCACCGCGTCATTTAAAAGAAGCTCCGGCGATTTTCCAAGCTTTTTTTCTGTCATCGCGATTGCAAGATGCATGGCCTCATAGGTGGCATTTAAGATATTGATCTCATCAATTCGTTTTTCACTTACAACACCATAGCCAAATGCAAGCGCTTTTTCCTCAATTTCAGGGAGTAATGCTTCCCTGCGGATGGCGGATACCTTTTTAGAATCATTGAGATACAGGATGACGGCGTCCTTAGGCAGGATGCAGCAGGCAGCGACAACAGGTCCCGCAAGCGGTCCGCGGCCAGCCTCGTCAATCCCTGCAATATATAAAAGCTCTGATGCCTGATCCTCATACGCCCGCATCGCCTTAAGGCGTGTAAGCTCTGCTGCCAGACGTTCCCCTTTCAGCTCTCTCATAAAGTCACACTTCCCGCATCGGCTGCTCCAAAGTGATCCTGCCAAGTCTTCCGCTTCGGAAATCATCCAGAATAATCTTGGCAGTTTTGGAATAATCAACATCTCCGCCCTTTTTAAGACAGCCGCGCTTTATACCGATTTCATCAAACACCCGGATCGCTTCCTCCGCAGTTTCAATCTCAACCCCATAGCGATCGCTGAGACAGGACGGATAATACCGTACCAGATATTTGATCAGGTAAAATACCAGCTCATCAATATTTAAAATCTGATCATTGATAGAGCCGATGATGGCAAGATTCATACCGACAATTTCCCGCTCAAATTTCGGCCAGGTAATGCCGGGCGTGTCCAAAAGCTGAAGCCGTGAATTTACCTTGATCCACTGATTGCCCCGGGTCACACCGGGCTTGTTTCCGGTTTTAGCCATTGCCTTACCAACGTAGGAATTGATAAAGGTAGACTTGCCTGCATTCGGAATCCCGAGAACCATCGCGCGGATTACGGGAGTCTGTATGCCTCGCGCCTTGTTTCTCTCCACAATTGGTGCGCAGGCTGTCTCAATGAGAGCGTTCAGCTTTTTCAGGCTGCCCTTGTTCCGGGCATCCACCTCCAGCGTGTAGAAGCCCTTATTCCGGAAATACCGGTCAAATTGTGCCGTCACAGAGGGATCTGCAAGGTCTGCTTTATTGAGCAGCATGATTCTAGCCTTATCCTTGGAAAAGCTGTCGATATCCGGGTTACGGGAGGATTCCGGACAGCGGGCATCCAGAATTTCGATGATCAGATCCACGAGCTGCAGGTCGTTTCGTATATTTCGTTTTGCCTTGGCCATATGGCCCGGGTACCATTGAATGTTCATTATTTTACCAATCCTGTTCTAGATAATGGGGTCAGTACAAACCATACCTTGCCGATCATCTGTGATTTCTTGACATTACCTATATTTGCAAAGCGGCTGTCCTCGGAGGAATCGGCATTATCACCGATCAGGAAATATTCGTCATCCATCAGCTCCACCGGATTTTCCGCAATACCTGCAAGAGAAATATTCGAGATCTCGTCGCTTTCCAGTAGATTTCCATTGATATAGATATGACCGCTGCGGATGAGTACCGTTTCCCCGGGGAGACCGACGATCCGCTTGATATTTTGCGAATGATCACTGCGCCGGAAAATCACTACATCCATACGGGCGGGCTTCACAAAATCATAACTAAGCGTATCCACCAGGACCAGATCTCCGGAAGCAAGTGCGGGCTCCATGCTGTGTCCGCTGACATACGCCTGGGAGAGAAAGCTGTGCACCACAAACCATGCCAGCGCGATCAGTACCACGATGTTGGACAAGCCCCTCACAATGCTCTGAATCATGTTTTTTTCCTTCATTGCGACAATTTCCTTTCAGGACGATTCCTGATTTCGCGTCGTCCTAATCGCATCGAAATGGTTCCAATTATTGTTACTGATACAATTTCCAGCAAACTCTAAAAAATTTCCATGAATAAAAAAGGCGCCCCTTTTTAAAGGAGCACCTGGAGAATCGTTGCTGTAAAAGATCAGATCTGAGCCTTAACTTTGGCAGCCTTACCACTTCTCTCACGGAGATAGGTAAGCTTTGCTCTTCTAACCTTACCTGCACGTACAACCTCAACCTTTTCAACCATCGGGCTGTGAAGCGGCCATGTCTTCTCAACGCCGATACCGCTGGAAGCCTTACGTACCGTAAAGGTAGCTCTGTTGGAACCGCCCTGGATCTTGAGTACAGTACCCTCAAAAATCTGAACTCTCTCACGGTTGCCCTCTTTGATCTTGTTGTACACCTTTACAGTGTCACCGGTTCTGAATGCAGGAACCTCTTTCTTAAGCTGTCCCTCTTCAATGCTCTTAATAATATCGCTGTTAGCCATTGTGATACCTCCATTTTCTATTTGACGTTCATTCACGGCATACCCGGAACCTATTTCCGGCGCATTGGCACGAATCCCTCATCTTACGGATTCCCTCGTCAGAGGAACATCTCTTTAAAGTCACAACTTTTATAAATTAACATAAATACGAGGAGAATGCAATAGATTTCTCAGCTGTCCGTGTGAGATTTTCTTCTCCTCCGCTTCGGCTTTTCCATAAACTCCTCGGGGTGCTCCTGCTGATAGAGCGCATAAAGCTCCGGACGGACGGATCTGGTGCGTTCCAGACTCATGCTGTGCCGCCATTCCTCTACTTTTTTATGATCTCCGGACAGAAGGATTTCCGGCACCTTCAGCCCCATATATTCCTCGGGGCGTGTATACTGAGGATATTCCAGAAGCCCGTCCGAGAAGCTCTCGATTTCATAAGACGCGTCCTTGTTCAGCACTCCGGGCACAAGCCTCGAAATGGCATCGATCATGACGCAGCTCGCCAGTTCCCCGCCGGTCAGGACATAGTCGCCGATGGAGACATTCTCCGCATGAATAAGCTCCAGTGCCCGTTCATCGACGCCCTCGTAATGACCGCAGAGGAACACAAGCTCCTCCTCCCCGGCAAGCTCCTCTGCCATACGCTGGTCAAAGGTTCTGCCCTGCGGTGACATGTAAAGTACTCGTGGATTATGTCCGAGAGCTCCGCTGATCGCCTGGTAGCAGTCATAAATCGGCTGTGCCTGCATGAGCATACCGGCACCTCCGCCATAGGGATAATCGTCCACTCTGCCATGCCGTTTATCCTCTGTATATTCCCGGATATTGACAGCATCAACGGAGATTTTGCCATCGGCAATTGCTCTGCCGGTAATGCTTGTTCGGACATTGTTCAGTACCATATCCGGAAACAGCGTCATTACATAATATTTTTTCATGTAAGCTCCAGAAGTCCCGGGATCACATGGATCCGGACATAGCCTTCCTCGGGATTGATTTCCTTGACAATATTGGGAGAGTGCGGAATCAGATATTCTCTGCCGGTATCGTCCTTTACGATAAATACGTTATTGGCGCCGGTTTCCATGATATCACTTACCGTGCCGAGCGTTACATCCTCATCGGTTATCACCGTGAGACCGATGACATCGCCCACAAAATATTCGCCCTCTTTCAGAGGGATGGCATCCTCACGGTCAACAAGGAGCATATGATCCCGGAAGGACTGTACATCCTCGATACGATCCAGTCCCTTAAATTTTACCAGTACCATATTTTTCTGAAAGCGTACGTATTCCACCTCCAGCTCTTTATATCCGGAAACGCCAAGATCCAGCCAGACCCTGGATAAGTCCAAAAATCTGTCTGGATCTTCTGTCGTAGGATATACTTTGACTTCGCCTTTTAAGCCATGGGTGGTAACAATTTTACCAACGGTAAGCTTTTTCTGCATAAAGTCTCCTTTATCTTATATCTACGGATACCTTGACATCCGCCTTGGATGCGGCAGCACTCATAACTGAGCGGATTGCCTTTGCAATTCGTCCCGAACGACCGATTACCTTTCCCATATCCTGCTCGTTCACAGACAGGGTAAGGAGAACCTCGCCGTCCTTATCCTCTTCCTGGACCTTTACGTCATCAGGAAACTGAACAAGAGCTCTCGCAATTGTTTCCAGTAATTCCTTCATTTAGGACACCTCACAATTCGTTGGGATCAATTAGCAGATGCCGGCCTTCTTTAAAAGCTTTGCAACTGTCTCTGTTGGCTGAGCGCCGTTGGCAAGCCACTTCTTAGCTGCCTCTGCATCGATGTTAAGCACAGTCGGCTCCTTTGTCGGATCATAGATACCGATCTCCTCGATTGCCTTGCCGTTTCTCGGAGTTCTGGAATCTGCAACCACTACTCTGTAAAAAGGTGCATGTGCCTGTCCAAGTCTTCTTAATCTGATCTTAACCATTGTAATTCTCCTTTAGTTTATCAATACGTAAAAATATATGTTCAACAGCTATGCTGTAGAAACCTGTGTTAAGGTGTTAGAAAGGTCTGCCCTTTCTGCCGCCAAAGCCTCCGAGACCGCCTAGGTTTCCAAGCTTTGGCATGGATCCGTGCCGTCCTCTCATTGACCCGCCAAACTGCTTCATCATCTTCTGCATCTGATCGAACTGCTTCACAAGGCGGTTAACCTCGGCAATATCCACGCCCGCACCGGCAGCGATCCGACGCTTGCGGGAAGGATTCATGAGTCTGGGATTGGCACGCTCATTTAAGGTCATGGACTGGATAATCGCCTTGATCCTTGCCATCTGTTTCTCGGATTCTTCAAGATCAAAATCGCCCATGGCTTTATTCATGCCAGGAAGCATCTTCAGGATACCGGCAAGACCGCCCATGCGGCTCATCTGATCCATCTGATCCATAAAGTCGTCGTAATTGAACTGTCCCCTGGACAGACGGCGTACCGACTCCTTGGCTTTTTCTTCATCCATCTCCCGCTGCGCCTTCTCGATGAGAGAAAGCACATCACCCATGCCCAGGATACGCCCAGCCATACGGTCAGGATAGAACTGCTCAAGATCGGAGAGCTTCTCGCCCATACCTAAGTACAGGATCGGCTTCCCGGTCATCGCCTTGATCGACAGCGCAGCACCGCCTCGGGTGTCACCATCACATTTTGTCAGGATCACACCATCGATGCCCACCTTGTCTACAAAGGTCTGTGCTACATTCACAGCCTCCTGTCCGGTCATGGCATCCACGGTAAGGATGCTCCAGTCTACTTGTACGGCTTTTTTTATGTTGCTGAGCTCGTCCATGAGACGCTCATCAATCTGCAGTCGTCCGGCAGTATCCAGGATCACGACATTCCAGTGCTGTGTCTTTGCTTCTTCTACAGCCTTCCTCGCAATCTCTACAGGGCTGATCTTATCTCCCAGGGAGAAAAACGGCACTTCCTGCTTCTCGGCGTTGACACGCAGCTGTTCAATTGCCGCAGGCCGGTATATATCGCAGGCAACAAGTACCGGAGAGCGATGCATCGCTTTAAATTTACCGGCAAGCTTCGCGGCTGTTGTGGTTTTACCGGCACCCTGCAGACCAACCATCATGATGACTGTAATTTCGTTTTGCGGGCGCAGGCGGATTTCGGTTGTTTCCGAGCCCATCATTTCGGTGAGCTCATCATTTACGATTTTTACAACCATCTGCGCAGGTGTCAGGGAATTGAGTACTTCCTCACCTACCGCCTTTTCCTTAACCTTGGCAACGAAGTCCTTAACAAGCTTGAAGTTTACATCCGCCTCGAGCAGTGCCATGCGGACCTCTCGCAGCGCCTTGTTAACATCATCCTCAGTAAGCTTCCCCTTGCCGCTCAGGTTTGCGAATATGTTCGTTAAACGATCGGATAAATTTTCAAATGCCATTAATAATCTCTCCTGCAAGTTTACGGATCGCTTCTTCTTGTGAAAGATCCTGAATTTTTTCTGCAATCGAACGGATTTCCGAGAGCTTATCCTGGAGCCCCAGAATCCGCTCGGTTTCCTGCAGCTTCTGGTCTGCTCTGCGGAAAAGCTCCTGCGCTGCCTGACGCGAAATCCCCATTTCCTCGCCGATTTCCGTAAAGCTCATGTCATCCATGATATGATATTCATAAACCTTACGCTGATTCCCCTTTAACAGGTCACCATACAGTTCAAAAAGGTTGCCCTTGATTACAAAATCTTCCATACACACTCTCCAAACCTTGAGCATTATAGCAAAGGAGAGATATGCTGTCAAGGAATTTTATTGACACCCATTCTGCTGCTCAGGTATTCTCAAAGATCGCGTCCACATATTCCTTAGCATCAAATGGCTTAAGGTCGGAAGCCTTTTCACCGACGCCGATGTATTTCACCGGGATACCGAGCTCGGACTGTACAGCCAGAGCAATGCCGCCCTTTGCGGTTCCATCCATCTTGGTGAGGATGATACCGGTGACCTGACAGGCCTCCTTAAAGATCTGCGCCTGACTCATGGCATTCTGTCCTGTGGTGGCATCCAGCACAACCAGCGTCTCACGGTAACCCTCGGCAAATTCCCGGTCAATGATCCGGTTGATTTTGCCAAGCTCCTGCATGAGATTTTTCTTATTGTGCAGACGTCCGGCGGTGTCGATGATCAGAAGATCCGCGTTTTTAGCCTTAAAGGACTGCAATGCGTCAAACACAACAGCGGCAGGATCCGAGCCCTCCTTCTGGTGAATGACATCGACTCCGGTGCGTTCGCCCCAGGCGACAAGCTGTTCGATTGCCCCGGCACGGAAGGTGTCTGCGGCAGCCAGGATGACCCTTTTGCCGCTATGCTTAAAGTGATAAGCAAGCTTACCGATTGAGGTGGTCTTACCTACACCATTTACACCGATGACAGAGATGATGCTTTTCTGATGCGCAAACTCATAGTAGGAGTCGTCCACTCTCATAAGCTCATAGAGATAATCCCGGAGGATTTTCTTTACATCCTTTGTCATATTGACACCCTGCCGGTCTGCTTCATGACGGACAGCGTCAATAATTTTCATTGTCGTATCCACGCCAACATCACTCATGATCATGGCGTCTTCCAGCTTTTCATAAAACTCGTCATCCGCGGTTTCATTGGACTGGAAAAGATTACTGATGATTCTTGAAAAGAAATTTGCCATATTATGCGTCCAGCTGGTCGGCAACGAGATCTACCGAAACCAAGGTGGAAACTCCTTTCTCCTGCATTGTGATACCAAAGAGCCGGTCAGCGTTTTCCATGGTGCCACGTCGGTGTGTGATTACAATAAACTGCGTTTCTGACAGCTTATGCAGATACTGCGCAAATCTGGTTACATTGGAATCGTCCAGTGCCGCTTCGATCTCATCCAGAAGACAGAAGGGCGATGGCTTAAGACTCTGAATCGCAAAAAGCAGCGAGATCGCCGTAAGAGCCTTCTCTCCACCGGACAGCTGCATCATGTTCTGCAGCTTTTTCCCCGGCGGTTCCGCAATGATGCTGATACCGGTAGTGAGCACATCCGGATCCTCCGTATCCAGCTCAATCTTACCCTGACCACCACCAAAGAGCTCTTTAAATACCTCGTTAAAGCGCTGCTGGATGAGCGAGAACTGTTCATTGAACTGCTTACGCATACCACGGTCCAGATCTTCAATGACCTTTTCCAGGGATTTCTCGGATTCGATCAGGTCCTGATATTGACCACTCAGAAATTCATATCGACCGGATATTTCCTTATACTGCTCGATCGCGTCAATATTGACAGAGCCCAGTCCCCGGATCTGGTTTTTAAGATCGGAAACGGTCGCCCGCAGATCCTTTGCATTGTCAAAGTCAGGGGAGTACTTACTGAGCGCGGACTGGTAGGTCATGTTGTACTCCTCAAACATATAAGAGGTAAGTGCATCAATTTTCTGATCCAGTTTTTCCTTTTTGTTCTGTACCCGGAGAGACTCCTTTTCCATGTTAAGAAGCCGTTCCGAGATTTCATCCTTCTGCCCAAAGAAGGATTTCCGTTCTGTAAGCAGTGCTTCCTTATCTTTTTCATCTGCCTGGATTTCCGCTGCAATGGTATCCGCAGCGGAAGAGGCATTGGCGATAAGCTCTCTAAGCTCCGCGATTTTCTGGTTCTTTTCCATAAGGACAGAATCGCTGTTGTTCTGCTGATCCTCCAGCTCTGTCTTTTCTGTAAAGACCTTCTCGAGCTCTCCGTCCAGTCGGTGCAGATTTTCTGTGACAAAATCCGTGCGGGTAGAGAGGGAGGAATACTCCACGTTAAGCTCGGATGCAATACCAAGGGTCATGGTATTTTCTTCCAGCTGTAACTGTCCAAGCTCTGTCTTGCCCTTTTCCAGTGCTGTTTTTTTAGCTGTGAGAGACTGCTCTGCCATCTCCATCTGCTTTTTCTGCTTTTCCAGCTTTTCCTCAAAGGAGAGGATTGTGGACTCCAGTTCCTCGAGCTCGCGCTTCCTTCCCATAAGATTGGAATTATTTCTAAAAGCACCGCCGGAGATGGATCCGCCGGGATTTAGCTGTTCTCCTTCCAGAGTTACAATCCGGAGCTGCTGATGATATTTCCGCTGGATTTGAAGCGCATTGTCAATGCTGTCAACGACCAGAACACGTCCAAGGAGATATTCCGACTGGGTTTTATATTGCGGATCAAAGCTTACGAGATCACAGCCGAGTCCGATGGCTCCCCGCTCATGAGCCGCCTGCTCGCATCTCTCATCCCGTTTTCCCCGGATATTGGTAAGAGGCAGGAAGGTCGCCCGACCATAGCGGTTCTGCTTCAGGAACTGCACCAGGCTTTTGGCGGTAAGCTCATCACTCGTGACGACATTCTGAATCGAACCTCCAAGCGCGGTTTCAATAGCCGTTTCATACTTGCGCGGTACCTCGATAAGATCCGCCACAACACCCAGGATCCCATTATACCGGTCCCGCTGATCCATGATCATTTTAACGGCATTTCCGTAACCCTCATATCGCTCCGCAAGATTCCGGATGGTTTCCAGGCGGTTTCTGGCGGCATCCCGCTGCTGACGGGTCCGGAAGATTTCGGTCTGAAGCGAATGCAGGTCCTGCTCCAGCCGTGCAATTTCACCTGTGCTCTGGCTGATCCGTTCTTTCCATTCCGAGATTTTGCTTCCCAGCTTTTTAAGCTCCCCGCGGCGCTCCTCGATCTTTTTTAAAAAGTCATCATTTTTACCTGGCGCAGTCTTTTCTGCTTCCTTTACCGGACGCTCCTCAAGCTCATAATCCTTGCCCATGCAGGTGGCAACCGTGAGCTTTACTTCATCCAAGGTAGATGCAATAATCTGCAGATCCAGATCAATATTATCGTACTCTACTTCACCGGAATTATTGCTTTTAATAAACGAAAGCTGTTCTCTCATCCAGTGTAAAAGAGAGAGATTGTCTTCGATCTGGGAAATAACATCAAACTGCTCTTTTTTGAGAGCATTGATCCGCTGCGTATAATGCAGAGCATTGTTTTTTTCCGTATTGATCTGCTCGTTAAGCACATCAATTTGTCCGCTCAGATTGGTTTTTAAAAGATCGGATTTGCTGATCTCCTCACGCGCCTTGGTGATCTTAAGCTCAAGGGTTTTCAGTCTGTCCTCAATCTCATCGTATTTTTTAGTGAGACTCTCGGACTCTTTACGTACGGAGGCGAGATCTGCATTGACGGTATCCTGGTTTTCGTTTACCGTATCCAGACTTTTCATGGTCTGGTTCATCTCGCGGATAAACAGATTGGAATCCGCAATAATCAGCTGGTCTCTGAGACCAAGGTATGCCTTTGCCTGCTCGGACTGCTTTTTGAGAGGACCGACCTGCCGTTCCAGCTCCTTCAGGATATCCGTCACACGCTGCAGATTCTGCTGCTCGTTTTCCAGCTTCTTCTGCGCGAGTTCTTTACGGCGTTTGAATTTCACAATGCCGACAGCCTCATCAAATAGCGCACGGCGCTCCTCAGGCTTACCGGACAGGATCTTGTCGATCTGTCCCTGCCCGATGATGGAGTAGCCCTCTTTACCGATACCGGTATCGTAAAAGAGCTCATTTACATCGCGGAGACGGCATTCCGTACCATTTAATAGATACTCGGATTCTCCGGAACGATACAGACGGCGGGTTACCGTTACCTCGTCATAGTCGACAGGGAGACTTCGGTCCGAGTTATCCAGTGTGATCGCTACGGAAGCAAAGCCCAGCGGCCGCCGTTGCTGCGTACCGGCAAAAATAACATCCTGCATGGAGGATCCACGAAGCTGCTTTACCTTCTGCTCACCAAGTACCCATCGTACCGCATCGGAGATATTGGATTTTCCCGAACCATTGGGACCGACAATGCCGGTAATTCCCTTGCTGAAATCCAGCACGGTTTTATTGGCAAAGGATTTAAAGCCCTGAATCTCAATAGATTTTAAATACATGTCCTGTCTCCGTCTTGATCCTGATCAGTGCCTGATATGCGGCACCCTGCTCACCCTTCTTTTTAGAGGAGCCTTGTCCCTCGCCGAACTGCTCTCCATTTAAGAAAACGGCAATCCGGAAAAAACGGTCATGGCAGGGTCCGGACTCCTCCAGAATCTCATAATTAAGCTCGATCCGGTTCTGGGAGCAGTACTCCTGCAGTACAGTTTTGGCATCCCGGTAGAGACTGGCATTTTCAATGTCACAGAGCACAAGGCTTTGTACAAATTTCTCTGCAGGCGCATATCCGCCATCCAGATAAATCGCGCCGATTACAGACTCAAAGGCATCCGACAGAACAGAATCTCTCTTATTGATGCCCTCTCTTGCCTCGCCCTTGCCCAGAATGATGTAGTCACCAAGATCGACCTTACGAGCTGCAATTGCCAGTGTAGGCTCGCATACCAGTGCGGCTCTCACCTTGGTCATGACACCCTCCTGAATTACGGGCTTTCTGTTAAATAAAAAAACGCTTGAAATCAGTTCCAGCACAGCATCCCCGAGAAACTCCAGTCTCTGATTGGAGGCTTCCTTGGGGTCGCCGTTTTCGTTGGAATAAGAAGGATGCGTCAGCGCATGTCTGAGCAGTGACGCATCCTTGAAGTGATAGCCAAGCGCATCCATCAGCTTGTCTAAATCTTCCATATCAGTCTTCCTTATCTCCTGTTGCCTTCTGTATTTCTCTTACAACATCACCAACAGTGGCATTGGCAAATTTCTCTGCCGCATCGTCCGGCACCTCGATGCCAAACTCATCCTCTACCGCCATGACAATCTGAACCACATCCAGAGAGTCCATGTTGAGATCCTCAGCAAACTTTGCATCCATGGAAATCTTGTCTACATCCACGGATGGCACTTCATTTGCGATGATTTCCTTTAATTTTTCAAAAACCATTATACCTTCTCCTCCTTGTTTTATGTTTCTGTTTCTGCTTCTGCTTCGATCTGAGCAGCTATTTTTGCAACGATATTGTTATTTACAAAATCCGCGCACTGCCGGATTGCGTGGGTGATTTCACGACCATCGGTGTTTCCATGGACCTTGACCACGAGCCCTTTGAGCCCGAGGATCGGTGCACCACCGTACTGCTTGGCATCAAATTTACGGAGTGTCTTTTTTAAAGCCGGCTTGCATAGTGCAGCACCCATGAGGGAGACCGGTGTGGATTTCATGGCGCCGACCACCTCTGTAAGCAGCATCTT
>DJXY01000078.1 GCA_002449915.1 Oribacterium sp. UBA6992 | reverse complement strand
TGATTTCCGGTGGCAGGTATCCGCCTGGCAGAGCGTCTCTTGTTTCCTTTGTTTTACGATTCCTGTAACTTACGCTTACATCAAGATACAGTGTTTCGTCATTTACAAGTTTTGCTGTAACAACAGGCTCCCAATCCGGCTGATTCTCCTCCGGATTTCCATTGTCTTTGTTAACTGCCCCACCATAGTACCCTACAAAAATGCCTTTCGACCTGCCGGAAGCATGTGTCGGCAGGTAATCTTCCCGGGATTCTGTCTTGAGTCCAAGACCATACAGTTTGTCTGCATCCTCTGCTGTTAATGGATCACCTGATGTATTACTGAAAAAACCACTCTTTAAATCAGAGTAAAATACAGCATAGATTTCCGCAGTTGTCCTGTCATACTCGACAATATAGCTTCCACCTGAGCGTACCGTCTCGTCCAGAGATCCTTCCGGTAAAATCCGGTTGAGCACGCTATCCTGTTTTATCCCGGGCGTATATACGATCCTGTAAAAATCATGTCCGGTAGGATCCTCGGACGTATCGATCTCCTCTCCATCCGGCAGTCTGCCGGTGGATGCTGTATCAAGCGAACTTCCAAAATATGCATCATCTGCGGAATCTGCAGTCTGTCCATTCTGGTCCGCATCTGCTGATTTTTCCCTTAATAGCTGCTCCCACTCTCCACTCGTGCGCAGCTCCGTAAGGTGATTCTGCATAGCGACAAAAAGCTCCCTGGCTGTATTATCCATCTCAAGGAGTTTGAGCTTTTTCTGGTAACGCGCGACGTTAACAAATCCAAAGCCTGCTAAAATGCTGATGATTGCAACAACCAGCAGCATCTCTGCGAGAGTAAATCCCTTTTTATTATGGATTGGATGTATGAACCGTTTCTTTTTCATGCTCTTCATCACTTTCCGGCTCTATTGCCACGACCATGGAGCGTACTGTAAACTCCTGCTGTTCCAGGATCGTCTTATTCTCTTCGGAACCGGAGAAAACCTCGATCCCTACTGTGAATATCAGCGACCCGTACTCGGGATCACGCTTGCACGTAAAACCGGTCAATTCCAAGTTGAGGTCCAGGCTCTGCGTTTTGTCGGTCACCAGTTGGTTGTTAATACTTCCCTTACGTAAAATTGTATGTTTCCCGGTATCAGGCTCAACAGCATTTTCATAATAGATCCTGCCATGCTGCTTCTCACACATAAAGGAACCCGTGTGGTCAAGGTCTGCTCCTAATGCCCTGGTGTCACTAGAGATATGGTCATCCGAACTGACAGCAGTGCCGGTATCTTCTCCGGCATTGGATTTAACACTGCTATCCGGCGTATCCCAATCCTTTGCAGTATACAGATCATCGGAAATCGCCAGCATTGCTGTAGACATAAGGGTCTGTGCGTCTGCCTTGACCCGCACATTATGATATACACGAAGCAGCATTTGCGAGCCACTGACCACTGCCGTGAGTACAATTGTAAGAAGCAGTACCGATATCAGAGTTTCCGCGAGCGTAACTCCACGGGCAGATTTTAATTTATATTGAATCCGCTGCATACTTTATCCTTCTGTTCCTTTATCTCCGGCAAACTTAGCGTCGGGAGTTTGCAGCCCGGAATCATCTAAAGCTTTTGTAGAACTGCCTGCATTCACCTTATGATACATAAAAATCCGGGCATCTTCTTTGTCTTCCTGACCAAAGGACAGCGCGTTGACCGGTATTTTAATGTCTTTGTCCAAAGTAAGAATCTCTCTTGTGTCATTTACTGTCCCTGTCTCCTTAGTGGATGCTCTCGCGGAAGCCCCTGTGTCTGTCCCATCTCCGGAAACAATCACTGTAGCAGAACGTTCTGTCCCATTCTGAAGCTCAATATTGCTTCTCAACTCTGTATTTTCCGAGTAATTCTGGTCAGAAGCCGCAATCAGACGGCGGGATGCCATCAGCATACTGACAAGCGCAATTAACCCAAGTGAAATAATCAGAGAGGCAACCAGCACCTCTCCGATGCTGTCTCCTGCCGTATCCTTAAGTTTTCTAATGCAACCGTTCATCCTGCGCTCTCACTTTCCTTATGATCCGCGGTTTCCGGGGATAATGTACTGATGCTGCATTTCTGCCAGTTTAATGTCATCGAGACCTGCCGAGACGTGTCTGTAATCACAAGATACTCTTTTTCCCCCGTATCGTCATCATCCTCCCGATTGTTATCGTCATTATCATCATCATTATCGTCCATTTTCCAGGACTTTTCTGTCTGTGATTCCCCATAGGTAATGGTGCCATCCCCCGGAACCGTAAGATATAATGTGATAAGTGCATTATCCCGTAATGAAGCAAGATCCGGCGCAGTTTTATCAGTACTTTCCTCTGTACCTGGATAGAGACGCGCCGTAATTTTAAAGTCCTGATCCATTGTGATATCCATGTAAACCGGTACCAGCCGATTATGATCCTGCTCGTTCAATGTAATTCTGAGTCCATCCATTCCAACCTGATAGGGTTCCGATTTTGTGATGCTACTCCATTTTACAGAAGTTCCGTCGATGTCTGAACTCCAGAAATAATCTCCACCCTCCTTATCTGTGCCTTGTGCGATCTGATTCCAGTAATGCCGGTAAACCTTATCTGCAAGGATTTGACGCACGTCACTGAAACCGTTAGTTAATTTGCTTCCATCGATCTTGGTGTCTGAAATCGAGTCCTCATACATCGGATCCTGTTTCCATGCATAAGAAAGCTTCTCAAGTCCGTCATAATGATAATATGTCTCATCATCCACCGGAACTTCTGTCAGATCCACTGGCAATATGTAATTCCCACCTGCTTTACTGGTATCGCCGGAGATGATCCAATTGTGATTTTCATTGACTTTCCCGGCTGATTCTTTGGAATCCGCTGCATCCTCTGAATCATTTTCATCCTCGTCATCCTCATCTGTATCTGCAAGTATTGTATCAATACGATATGTCCGGAGTGTCCAATTCTGCTGTGGAAATGTCATGGAAGCAGAATCATTCATATCTGCCTCAATGAGCTGAGCTGCACTGATCAAAGCATATCTCTGACGGTTAGCAAGCGTATCCACCTTACTGATCCTACCGGCGCTTGCACTCGCAGCCGCCAGAATGATAGATCCTACTGATGCGCACATGACAAAAAACAGCAACGCCACCATAAGTGACGCGCCGTTTTCTGATTGTAATTTCGTTTTTAATTGATTTGATATTTTCATCAAAGCTCCCGGCTGGTTATAGCTTATACAGGCTGAGCCTTAATCCTTTTGATTGCCATGTGCATTATACCGCATTGTGATTCTGATTACCAGTCCAGAGGCGCACTGCCCCAGCAGGCAAGATACGTTCCCTGGCTATTAATCATCACATAAAGGATCTTATCCTTTGGAATACTTGGTTCTACTCCGAAATTCACATCAAAGTCTCTGCCCTGACGCTTTGCAGAGCGGCCATAGGGTTTGATCTTTGCAATTTCATCCGGCTCATCTGCACGGATGATGTTATGTTCTGCATCATATACATACACCGTTTCCTTAGAACATGTCCCGGCATTGATTTCTGTAAGCAGGATATCCTTCGCCATCCGGACATTGCCAATATCCTCCATCTACCGCAGCTCCTCCCGCCGGTTCCCGATAAACGG
>DJXY01000140.1 GCA_002449915.1 Oribacterium sp. UBA6992 | reverse complement strand
AGCTAATGCATACCTTGGACTCAGGGTAGGCATGACCGTTTCCGCATCTATTCCGGCAGCCGTAATTTCCATGGGCGTGGTCCGGGTACTGTTGAAACGTGATTCGATTCTGGAAAACAACTTTGTACAGACCGTCGGTTCCGCCGGTGAGTCTCTTGCTGCCGGTGCCATCTTTACCCTGCCTGCAATGTTTCTCTGGGCAAAGGATGGTATTATGGAGAAGCCGGGACTTGTAGAAATCATGATCATCTGTCTTTTTGGTGGTCTGCTCGGCGTATTTTTTATGGTTCCGCTCCGGAATGCGCTGATTGTCAAGGAACATGGCATCCTGCCGTATCCTGAAGGACAGGCATGCGCTGAGGTTCTGCTTGCAGGTGAGGAAGGCGGGGCATCCGCGTCAACCGTATTCGCAGGACTTGGAATTTCCGCGGTTTTTAAATTTGTGATTGATGGTCTGCAGCTTGTGCCAAGCGAAATCAACACACCGGATAAGGGCATGGGCTCTTATGCAGGACAAATCGGAACACAGATCTATCCTGCGGTGTTTTCTGTAGGTTATATCTGCGGCCCGAGAATTTCCTCCTATATGTTTGCTGGTGGAATTGTGTCCTGGATGATGCTGATTCCGCTGATTGTGCTGTTTGGCTCATCGGCAGTGATGTATCCGGGAACCGCGCCGATCGGTGAGATGTTTGCATCCGGTGGTGTCGGCGCGATCTGGGGCTCCTACATTCGTTACATCGGTGCAGGCGCGCTTGCAGCCGGCGGTATCATTTCACTTGTGAAGTCTCTGCCGATGATTCTCCGGACCTTTCGTGATTCTGTCAAGTCTCTTGCCGGAGGTCAGGGAGAGAGCAATATCCGGACAGACCGGAATCTCAGCATGAAGACCGTCGTTATTTCGATTGCTGTACTCATTGTATTGATTGCTGTAGTACCGGTGATCCCGGTCGGCATCGGCGGTGCCATCCTGATCACAATCTTCGGCTTCTTCTTTGCCGCGGTTTCTTCACGTATGGTTGCTATCGTTGGTTCCTCCAACAACCCGGTTTCCGGCATGGCGATCGCAACGCTGTTGATCTCAACGGTGATCCTCAAGGCAACCGGTGTCACCGGAGCTGAAGGCATGAAGACTGCCATTGCCATCGGAACCATCATCTGCGTTATCGCTGCGATTGCAGGCGACACCTCACAGGATCTTAAGACAGGCTATCTTGTAGGAGCGACCCCGATCAAGCAGCAGTATGGTGAATGCATCGGTGTCGTAGTTGCCGCAATCGCGATCGGTGGTGTGCTGTACCTCCTGGATGCGGCATGGGGCTTTGGAACGGAAGAGATCGGTGCGCCGCAGGCTATGCTTATGAAGATGATCATTGAGGGCGTCATGGGCGGCAAGCTTCCCTGGGGACTTGTTTTTGCCGGAGTCATCCTTGCAGTTGTCATCGAAATCCTCGGCATTCCGGTGCTTCCATTTGCCATTGGTGTGTATCTTCCGGTACAGCTCAATGCCTGCATTATGATCGGCGGACTGGTACGTCTTTACTATGACAAGAAAAAGTATCAGAATGAGAACGAGCGGACGGCACACGTGAATCGTGGCGTACTTTATTGCTCCGGTATGATTGCAGGAGAGGGTCTTGTCGGTATCCTCCTGGCAGTATTTGCGGTCGCAGGACTTTCCGAAGGGCTGAACCTCTCCGGACGCTTGAATCTCGGATATGGCGCAGGTGTAGTCGCAAGTGCAGTGGTATTTGTACTGATGATTGCTCTCACCATCCACTTTATTGAGAGAGGCAGCAAGACCAAAGCATAAGCATGAAAAAGAAACAAAAGCTCAGCAGGGAGGAGGCTCTCAAGCTCTATAAGACCTATGTTCCTTGTATCGCGCCTAAGGCAAAGATCTGGGAGCAGGATCAGGACGGCATCGTTACCATTCACATAGAAAACAAGGGTCTTATGAATGTCATCTTCCAGAAAATTCTGCGGAAGCCGAGAGTGTCCTATGTGCATCTGGATGCGCAGGGAAGCTTTGTATGGAAGCTATGTAACGGCAGCCGCACGATTGAGGAAATCGCGGAAGCGGTGCATAGGGAGTTCGGAGAAGCTGCAGATCCTCTTTACGAGAGACTATTTAAGTTTTTTGAGATCACGGAAAGCTATGATTTTGTGAGCTGGAAACGGGAGCAAAGCCCGCACTGAGCAAGGTAAAAAGTTATAGTATACAAAATACCAGAATTAATGTCATTGGCGGAAGCCGCAGGACATTGGTTCTGGTATTTTTCTTTATTCTATGTTTTGCTTATATTCTGTTCTTACCCTTTTTGTCGTTCTTCATCGCTGCCTTTTTTACCGATGTTTTCCTTACCTTAAGAAATCCTAAGGTTTCATTTGTGGTAGATTAAGGAATCTTTGATAAGCTGTACAAAGTGATTTTAAACAACAGTATGTTGTCGAGGTGTGGTAATACAGAGCCCTATAAAAGACAACACGGAGCCGCATATCAAGATGAACGGCAAGGGATATCCCTATAGATGGTAAGGAGTGCATAAAAAATATGAAAAAGGCGTTAGGCAATGCGGGAAAAAAATTAAAAAAACACTGGAAGCGAAACCTGATTCTTGGTCTGGTGCTGTTAGGGGCAGGAGCTGCAGTCGTTCATCACCGGATTGCGGCAAATGCATTTAAGGAACAGGCGCAGATGACGAGCTATGAAACCGTACAGCGGCAGGATCTTAAAAAAAGCATCACAGTAAATGGAACCATAGCCAGCTTACAGAAGGTGGATGTCACATCGGAGCTCTCTGATACCGAGGTGACGATGGTGAATGTTAACGTCGGGGATACCGTCACCAAGGGGCAGCTGATCGCACAGCTCGATACCAGCAGTCTGGAACGACAGCTCAAGCTCGCAGAAGCAGCACTTGAGAACATAAAGAATAAAAATCAGTCGGAGATTTCCCAGGCGGATCGCGCAGTATCCAATGCTTCTCAGGCACTTCAGTCCGAAGCCAATCAGGGAGCACAGGACATCGCACAGGTTCAGGACAAGATTCAGGACAATAACGTGGATCTCCTCAATGCGCAGCAGGATATCAGCACCTATGTCGCAAAGGAAGCAGAGCTTCAGGGTCAAATTGACAAGGCGCAGGATACCTATGATTCCGAGCAAAGAGTACTCCGCAAAAAGCAGCGGAAATTAAGTCGGATACAGCAGGGTGAGGCGGATGACGATAATGATGGAAGCAGTGATACCAGCA
>DJXY01000142.1:13105-13790 GCA_002449915.1 Oribacterium sp. UBA6992 | reverse complement strand
AATGAATAAAAATAAAATATTTGATGTATGTAATTGGAGCATTGAATGGATTTTGTTCTTTTATCTTTTTAATATTACGTTAACTATAACTACATTTCATTTTCCTTATTTAAAGGTTTTCCAATACGCTTTATTTTTAGCGATGACCATAGTCGTAGGAATTAAGATGCTGCTATTATGGCCCTGGCATCGTAATGCATGGTTCGGTGCAGTGCTGGCAATGGTCTATCTGCTGGTCTTTTACTCAGATCGGTATGGCTTTTTGCTCTTTCTTGGGATCACGACATTGGGGTGCATCGATATTGATTTTGACAGGCTGATTAAAATATATCTGTTGAGCGTCGGCATGGTTACAATTGTTGCGATCATATCCAGCCTTGGGGGAGCAATTACCAATCTGGTTTATCTTAAAGATAATTATGTCCGCAGCAGTTGGGGAATCTATTATCCTACAGACCTTGCATCGCTGGTTCTTTTTTTATTGATGTTTCTGTATGTGATCTGGAAAAAACTTCCAGCATGGTGCGCGCTTTGCCTGGCTGTTCTTTCCTTATATATATCATGGTACGTGGCGCATAGTCAGACAAGCACGTATTGCAGTGTACTTTTTTTTATTGCGATCTGCTTTAATAGTATTGATCAAAGGTTTTTGTCAGGACATAAATGTTTAAAATGGATTTCTGAT
>DJXY01000142.1:0-13047 GCA_002449915.1 Oribacterium sp. UBA6992 | reverse complement strand
ATACGGTACATTTCCTTTATGTTATCATGTTTCCTGTATCAGCCGTAGGAATGATGACGCTTACCTACGCGTTACAAAAAAATTATGGCTTTGCGTACCGGATCAATGAATTATTGTCCAATCGTGTACAGCTTGCATCTGATGCGGTTACACAGCATGGACTGCATCCGTTTGGCGTACCATTTGAAATGATTGGTGCAGGCTCCAGTGTATATTCCGCGCTGAACTATAATTTTATTGATAGCACTTACATGCTGATCCTTGTGCGATACGGCTGGGTACTGCTGATTTGTATTTGTGTACTCTGGTGCTGGATGACGCAAAAGGCGATCAAGTGCGGCAATTACAGGCTTGCGGCAGTTATGGCAATCATTGCCTTTCATTCTATTTCCGAGCATCATTTTATGGAGGTTCATTACAATATTCTGCTGATTATGCCCTTTGCTCATATGCATGTGTATAAGGCCAAAGCAGCAGAAATCACGGGCGCTCAGACTGAGGATAAGGTCTGTAGCAATGCGGCTTCTGCAGGCATACAACAGATGCTGCCAAAATTTGCTGCCCTGCTTCCGCTGACCGTGATGGGCCTTGTTTTTCGGACCGCTCTTGACTGGATGCGCACCTTGGTGCAGGCAGTGCATCTGACCGGAGACGGGAAACGTGAAGCAGTGGTATTCGCGTTCGTCCTCATGATGCTCATGACACTGGCGGCGCTTATGTGGTGCTGTTATCATGCTGCGCTCAAAAAATGCGCAAACAACGAGGCTGGTGCTGTAAAAGATCTTGATTTAAAACTAAAGGGGATCCCGGTTATCGTTGTTTCCGTGGTACTGATATATACGATTACGATTGCAGCCGCAAATTACGTGATTCATCAGGCAGAGCTGCAGCAGCAGGACCTGCTTGCAGAGGACGCTGAGTCAATTGAAGCTATTTTGAAAGCAAAAACAGGAAATCTGTATGTAACGGACTTCCCGGAAGTTTATCACCGCAGATTTCCCGGGATCCATAGATCGGTCTTTAGCGGTGAGGAACTTGCGCATGGTCAGAATACAACGGTGGTTATGGCACGGGATTTTGATTCCAAAGTATTTAGTAAGACCGGATTTCTATATACTCCCATTTCAGATAAACATGCAATATATACCAATGACAGAGGGGTAATTACTGCGCTGCAAAATGAGGGATATCATTTCACCGGATATTGCCCTGCGGTTTATCCGGTGGATCTTGCGGAACAGGCCAGATTAAATCAGCTGCCTGAGACAGCGGCAGGTTCCATTATGCTGGATGGGGCGCAGCATTCCATGCTTCATGGTCCGTACGTTAATCTTTATGAAGGAATGTACACGGTTACCTATGATATTGCGATTTCCGATCCGGATCAAGCATATACGGACGACTATGAGGTGGCGCTGCTGAGAGTAACTGCGTATAATGGAGAAATACAGTGTGCTGAAGTCCCGGTAAGCCGAAGTCAGTTTGATGCCAATGGTCATTATACAGCGACGATTGATTTCTGGTCAGGAGGATATCAGGATATCGAGTTCCTTGCTATTGCGGATTCGGGACGGACACTTAGGATTAACAGTATCTCATATACACGTAAGGTCGATTTGGATACGCATATTTTCCTAAATAAATATCGCCAGAAGGTAAGAGAAGAGTATTATGATCTGGATGGCAATAAAACAATGACCTCGGATGGATATGCCGCGTGTGAATACGAATATGATCATAATGGCAATATTAATGTAATACGTTATTATGATAAGGATAATCAGCTTGTCATGAATACAAGCGGATACGCAGAAATTCACCGTACATTTAATGAGCGGCACCAGGTCATCCGGGATGAATATTTCGGTACGGATCATAAGCCCATTCGGAATCTGGATGGTATTTCTGCAATTGACCGTCAATATGATGATAACGGGAATGTCATTGATGAGAAATACTATGATACGGATGGTCAACCGGTAAATAATATCAACGGCTTTGCGCATATTGTCAGGAAATACGATGCCAATCATCAGGTGATTTCTGAAACGCATTATGATGCTGCCGGGCAGATTGTTGCATGAAATCTTTTAAAAGAGGATGGATAGATGAAGCGAAAGAAACTGGAGTTAACGATCACAACAATACTATATTTGTTATCTGCCTTTTTGAGCAGTGTTCTGGCTATCGGATTACTTAAAAATGCTGCAAAGCTTACAAAAGAGTTTCTCGCAGGAAATACCTGGGTGAGCGCAATTTTTCCGGTTATGGCTGCCGAGATGATCGCCATGATTCTTGCGCTTTATGATGGCAGATATGCTTTTGAACGTCTACCGGCATATAAATACGCGATTAAATCCCTCAAAGCGACCATTTATTTTTCCGGCATCTGGGCAGTGATTTTGTTGATTGAAAAAAATGATATTACCGCTTCCCGGCATTACTTTGTATTGACAATCTTGTTTCATTTTATTATTTTGGCGGTTCTGCTTGGACTTATGCAGCGGTTTATTATGAACCATTTTTATCAGACGACGGCGGCATCTCTGGTGGGTGTGGTCACGACCAGCGGTAGAGCAGCAGGAATTACAGATCTTTTAAAAAAGGACTGGTCGCGCCGGCTGGTTGGATTAATGCTGGTCAATGAAACAAAAGATTCCGTGACGGAGGGCGTAGAGCCACGCGAGATTGATCATGTGCCTGTTGTGGCAGATGCCAGTTCACTGGTGGAATGGGTGCGCAGTAGTGCAATGGATGAAATTTTTATCATTGTGCCTGATAATGAAAATCCATTGATCACAGAAGCGGTGGAAAACTTTATACAAATGGGCATTTCTGTGCATCTCAACCTTTCCAGTATTGAGCATCTCGAGCATCGGATTGCCCGGAAGACAAAAAAGTATGTGCCAAAGACCACGTGCCGGCTGGCATATTTGGGATCTATCCCGATGATGATCATGGAGCAGCCGATGATCAAGCTGCGGTGGCTAGCCGCAAAACGAATCATGGATATTCTGGGAGGTCTTGTCGGGTCGCTGATTGCCATGATACTGTTTGTTTTTATTGGCATAGCGATCAAGCTGGATTCTCCCGGGCCGGTTATATTTGCGCAGGAGCGTGTCGGTAAAAATGGCCGGAAGTTTAAAATGTATAAGTTCCGGTCCATGTATCAGGACGCTGAAGCCCGCAAGGCAGAACTTATGAAACAGAATGAGATGCACGGCCTTATGTTTAAGATCAAGGATGATCCGAGAATCACCCGGGTGGGCAAATTCATCCGTAAAACCAGTCTTGATGAATTTCCGCAGTTCTTTAATGTACTGAAGGGAGATATGTCTTTAGTAGGTACGCGCCCGCCTACGGTCGGAGAATTCAAAGAGTATTCCAATTACCATAAACGGCGTCTCAGCATGAAGCCGGGAATCACAGGGATGTGGCAGGTCAGCGGAAGATCCGACATCAAGGATTTTGAAGAAATTGTACGTCTGGATTGCGAGTATATTGACAATTGGAACCTCTGGCTTGATATCAAGATATTATTTAAAACAGTTGCGATCGTATTTACCCACAAGGGAGCAGACTAGGTTCTGGTATTGGTAAAAAGCCGGGTATCCCAGGTGTTTGGCCGATCAACGGTGTAAAGGCTTTGTTGATATTGCAAAGGGGATAAAAGATAATTATGAGACTGCAAAGCATAATGATGCCGGACAGTGCGATCTGTTCTGAACCATCACTTTATTATCATAAGAACGATCAGTGGGTGGATGTAAATGGATATTTTAACCTTTTTGAAATAGAAAAACGGAAGGTTTACACGGAACTGACATCCCTGAGCCTGCAGCTTTACGTAAAGGGCTACCAGTCTGTGCGTCTGATGCATGACAAAGAGGTTCTCTCGGAGAGTATACTGGATTCTGAAATCTTAAAAGAGTATGACCTGGAATATCCTTACGCAAGCTATGATCATGGAGTCTTCTGGTTTTCACTTAAAGAGGACCCGGGAGTATCCGATGAGGAACGGACATTAAGCGGATGGTTTGAAGGAAACGCTTCGTCCGTACGTCCGGTCAATCTGGCAGTGGATATCTGCACATTCAAAAGAGAAAAATATATTATCCAGAACCTGCAGCGGATGATCCGCTTTTTAGAGGCAGGAACAGAAGCGGCGGGCCATGTTTATGTCTTTGTTGTAGATAATGGAAATACCTTGCTGGAACGGGATGATGTAAAATCGATTCTTCAAAGTGCAGAAGGCAGGATCTCCATCTTACCTAATGCGAATGTTGGCGGAGCAGGTGGGTTTACGCGAGGCATGCTGGCGGCAATCGATCAAAAAGAGACCTTTCATCTAAGCCATATTGTGCTGATGGATGATGATACGGTTTATGATCTGGATCTATTGGTAAGGCTCTATGGCTTTCTGTCCATGGTCAAGGATGAGTGGAAGGATATTATCGTTGGGGGGACTTTGTTAAGAGAAGATTATCCAACCATCATGCAGGTTGGTATGCAGTGGTATCAGGACTTTCAGATTCATCTGGACCATCAGTTCTATGATCTCTCAAAGTTTGAGAACTGCCTTGCAGAGTTTATGCATGCGGCAAAGTCATCCCACAAAATGACGTATCCGGGTTGGTGGTGCTGTTGCTATTCCATGGGAGTTGTGCGCAAAGATAACCTGCCCTTACCGGTATTTATTCATCAGGATGATATTTCCTATGGACTGCGAAATACCGATAAAGGTATGGTCTTACTGAACGGCGTGAGTGTCTGGCATAATGGCGCGGATGTCACATTCGCAGGATCCAACAGATATTATGATCTCCGGAACATGTTGATTACGGAAGCATTATTTGAACCGGAAAAATCATCTTTTCAGGTACTCACCAGAATCTGGGGTTCGCTTACCTCGATGCTGATATCCTATCGATACGCCGAGGCGTTTTTAGTATATCAAGGGCTTAAGGATTTTTGCCGCGGGCCGGAGTGGCTTATGCACGTTGATGCTGAGAGGCTGAATCAAAAGGTACGCGGGTTTGTAGGGAAGCAGTTTCCACTGCGGCCGTATCAGGAACTTGATGAAACGTATGAAGCAAATAAGGGAGAGATTGCGGAGGCTATGGAGAGCTTTAATCTTGATAAGATCATGCGGAAAAAAGCTTCCCGTCCATTCCGTTTCGGTAATCTTATTAAGCTGATTAGCTTTAATGGCTGGCTGCTGCCGGGGGATCAAAAAGTCGTAAGTGTTGCTGCCACGGATGACGCCTTTAAGTGTTTCCGGCATAAAAAAGTCGTGCTTTATGAACCAACAAGCGGAAAAGCATGCGTTGCTGATAGGGATTACCGGAAGATGGTGATGTTTATCGGGATCTATTTAAAATCGGCAGGGCTGATTTTGGGTAAGTATAGGAAAACTGCAAAGAGATTCCGAGAGGCGGCTCCCGAGTTAAGTTCCGACAAAATGTGGAGACAGTATCTTGGGCTGACAGAAAAGGAAATGAAGAAATAATGTAAGGAATGTTTGGAATGAAGGGCGGATCACTTAAAGTTAATTTCATAATGAATATGATGCTTACGATGTCATCATACATTTTCTTTCCTCTGATTACCTTCCCGTATATTTCGAGAATCCTGTTACCGGCGGGGATGGGGAAGATTTCGTTTGCGACTTCATTCATTTCCTATTTTGTAATGGTTTCAGAATTAGGCATTCCCACGTATGGAATCAGGGCATGCGCCCGGGTACGAGATGACAAGGAAGAACTGACAAGAGTGGTACATGAACTGCTGATGATCAATCTTTTTATGTGCGTGCTTTCATATGTTGCTTTGGGGATTGCGTTAAAATACATTCCCAGGCTGCAAAGCGACAGAGAGCTCTATGTAATCATCAGCTTTACGATCGTTTTAAATGCGATCGGCATGGAATGGCTCTATAAAGCCCTCGAACAATATACCTACATCACCATACGCTCGGTGATTTTTAAATTGATAGCCATCCTCGCGATGTTTCTATTGATCCATAAACAGCAGGACTATGTCATGTATGGGGCCATTTCTATTTTTGCCGGATCCGCTTCCAATATTTTAAATTTCATTAATGTACGTAAGTATATCTCCATGAAGTGGATGGGGAAGTATTGCTTAAAAAGGCATTTTAAACCTGTCCTTACTTTTTTTGCCATCGCCTGTGCCGGTACAATATACACAAGTCTTGATAATGTGATGCTTGGTTTTATGACGATGGATACGGAAGTTGGCTATTACAATGTTGCCATTAAAATCAAGTCTATTTTGGCGTCTCTTGTTACTTCACTTGGGAGTGTTCTTTTGCCCAGAGCCTCCTATTATGTTGAAAATGGCATGATGGACGATCTTAAAAAGATTACAGGTAAAGCACTGAATTTTGTTTTTTTGATGGCTTCACCACTGGTGGTGTATTTCATGGCTTTTGCAAAGGAAAGTATTTTCTTTCTTTCGGGAAGTGCCTATGAGAGTGCTGTCATGCCTCTTATCATCATCATGCCGACGGTGCTGTTTATTGGCATCACTAACCTTCTGGGTATACAAATGCTGGTGCCATTGGGGAGAGAAAATATTTTGCTGCATTCTGTCATTACTGGTGCAGTCCTGGATTTTATTATTAATGCCATATGTATACCGAGATTTGCTTCTGCCGGAGCGGCAATCGGAACGCTGGTTGCGGAATTTGCCGTGCTGGTGGTACAGTACAGGTGTTTAAAACAAGAAATCCGAAAGGCGCTGATTAGTGTTCATTATCAACGGATATGTGCTGCGATTATGGCAGGGCTACTGCTTAGCGTGTGGACCAAATACCTGCGAGTACATACCTTTGTCATCTTGGTGATTTCAGCGGTTCTGTTTTTTGCTGGATATGCGATGTTCCTGCTATTTACAAAAGAGCCGCTGGTGGTCGAAATTAAAAATGATGTTGCCCGGAAAATGAGAGAGTGGATGTGACATAAAACGGGCTGGTGGTTTGTGCATTCTTATGGTAAACGTCAAATTATACGCCTTGCGGTGCGCTATTATTTTTGAGAAACTTGAAAATTCCAGTAGATTATTCAGGCTTTTAGGAAGGGGCAATGAGCAGATGACCAATTCTGAAGATTCATATGTACTGATGCATGAGGCCGGCGAAGAATTTCATATACCTAAAATTGTTTTGGAAGAACTGCGGGAGCTGGGGCAGAAATATGAAGTCAAAAGCATTCTCCTATTTGGCTCTCGTGCTCGTGGACAAGAACTTCCAAAGAGTGATATTGATCTTGCGGTTTGCGGATGTCGGAATTTTTATGATCTTGTATATGACATTGATAATCATACCAGCACATTGCTTTCTTTTGACATTATTAATATGGATGATGAGATTTCCGAGAAGCTTAAGCAGGAGATCGCAAGAGATGGGGTTCTGATCTATGGAGAAATTTAAAAATTTTAAAAATAATTTGCAAGTACTAAGGACATCGGAAGGTGAGGATCTGGGGAATACGTTTATTGTCAGTGGAATCATCGATAAGTTTATGATTCAGTTTGAACTGTCCTGGAAACTTCTAAAGGAACTACTGAAATACGAGGGGAGTGTTGAGGCGGCTTCAGGTTCGCCGAGACAGATTATCAAAACTGCGTATCAATACTATGATTTTCTGACGGAGTCGGTCTGGTTGGAAATGCTGGAGGAACGTAATAAGACCGCACATATCTATGATGAAAACGCGGCAGTCCAGTTGGTTGAAAAAATCATCAGTAAATATATTCCGGAATTTAACAAGCTGGAAGAAAAGCTTCTGGAACGTTATGGAGATAGTCTGGAAAACTTATAAGTGAAGGTAATGGGCACTCTCTTCTCTATACTGCATAATTGCTTTCCCTAAGAAAAAGCAGATCTGGTGCTCATGTAGGCGGCGCAGAAAACAGATAGTATTTTGTAATCGCGATGGGGTGAGAGTTATGACTAAACAATTCAAGGAAAGTATGATTCCCGGGAGAGCTATGCGGGATATATTACGCTTTGCAGAGGCTGCGTCTGTAAAAAAGCTTGTTCTGTTTGGATCAAGAGCAAGAGGAACCAACACGGCTCGGAGTGATATTGATCTTGCGGTTTATGGTGGGGATTTTGACCGGTTTTATGATGACATACAGGAAAAAACCTGGAGTCTTTTGTCTTTTGATCTGATTGATATGGATCAGATGGTTTCGGATGATCTGCGTAAGGAGATTCAGAAAGACGGAGTGACGATCTATGAAAAAGATTGAGAACTATTGTAGATGTTATCTGTAAAGACAGGATTTCTGCAGGATGAGAATGTCTGGCTTCTTATGTTGAAGAAACGGAATCAGTCTACGCATATATATAATGAAGAAGATGCAGATGAACTGATGATTTTGCTAAAGGATAGCTTTTTATTGGCATTCAAGGACCTGGAGAAATTTCTGTTAGAGAAGCAGCAGGAGATTGAGAAAGATTCAATGGAATGATGTCGTAACTGATGACGAACGAATGACTTACGGAATATTTGCTTAGGTGATTTACTATGGATATAGAGGATATCAGGCGTATTGCTGCTGTTGTTGAATGTGGCAGCATTAATAAGGCTGCAGAACAGCTTCATATAGCGCAGCCTGCGTTATCACGTACAATACGTAAGGTTGAAGCGGAATATCATATATCTCTATTTGACAGAAGTAAGGGGAAGCAGTCTGAAGTCACAGAAGCTGGAGAGCTATATCTCAATATGGCCAAGGAGATACTGCTCGTGCATAATGCATTCCTTGCACAGCTTGAGCGACGCCGCCAGAGAGATGAGAAGAGAATTTTGTTTGGATTGGCACCTCAGCAGGCGATTGCAATTTCCAGCAAAATATTGCAATGGTTTTACAAAAACGGTGCAGGATATATGATAGACATTCGTTCTGCCTCCAGCAGAAGGCTGCATGAAGATGTCATGCGGGGAGAAATAGATGTTGCGTGCCTTAGTGTTACACGTTTTAAGCAGGGACTCCATTATGAAAAAAGCTCCAGAGCTTTTACCAGTATTTATCTATCAAAACAAAGTGCGCTTCTCTCAAAAACATATCAGGTTTCTGAATACAATATTCCAGTGGTTTGCATGAAAGATCTGATCCAGGAGCCGGTCATTGCCAATCGTGAGGGATCGGCAAGTTATAACAATATCCGTTTACTATGTGAAAAATTTAATTGTGATGTAACGATGATTCTCGAGGATAACATGTACCAGCGCATGCATCTTGCTGATGAGGGAGAAGGAAACTATGTTTTTACTGCTACGGGAAGCGATCTGCTATATTCCTGTGCGGATTCAGGCAGGTTTGTGCGCCTGGATCCCAAAGATGACATTGAGCAGTGGAAATATCTGGTATGCAGAAATGGATTTGAAAAGACAGAGGGGTATGAAGCATTAAGAAACTGTCTGACCCAGTGTATCTGGACGATTATGTGAGTTGGATAAAGCGGTGCAATGCGACTTGTTAGTTATACCAAAACGGCATAAGTGCAAGTAATATATCTATTAGCCAACCCCATTCATGACATCTAAAATAGACATAGAGTCTATAAAAGCCTGAGATACTGCATTTCGTGTCTCAGGAACAGTGTATGATCGGGAGGTAAGAAATGACTACGCAAATGTATTTATGTCTGGGGCTGTTTGTCTTTTTGATCGGCGGTTATGTTCTGGCAAAACGGCTTCACACTACCAATGGTGTGGTTGCACTATGTGCAATTATACTGACATCTTTTTCTGGCTTGGTAGAACCAAAGGCAGTTCTTGCTAATTTTTCCAATGCCAATGTGCTGCTGATTACAGGCATGTTTGTGGTGGCAGCTGGTTTTAACCGTACGCAGGCGGTGTCAAAGCTGTCACATTTGATCATTAAAATTGCCGGGGGAAAATTTACAAATATGCTGGCAGGGTATTTGCTCATTACCTTTGTGCTTTGCAACTTGATCCCTAGTCCTGTAGCAGTGTTTACCATCATGGCGCCTCTTCTCGCAGCATCTTGTGAGGCAGCCGGGGTCAGTCCTTCTAAGGCCATGTTTTCATTAGGTATTGTAGCTGTGGGTACATGCGGAGTTTTACCACTTGGAACTGGTGCTACTATGTTTGCACAGCAAAATGCATACCTTGAGAGCTATGGTTATACAGAGTATTCCATGTCTTTGCTGGATCCTTTTAAAGGCAGGATTTTGTCGGCTATTGTCATCATAATTTATGCAACTATTATTGCTCCGAAACTTGCGCCTGCGAGTCCGACAATACCCTTAGAGATGGGCGGTGGCAAGGCACAATCGGCTAAAGAGCCGCTTCCTCCATTGCAGGAGTTTCTCGGATATTTTCTATTTGCAATCACCACACTTGGACTTGTTTTTTCCAAGCAGCTTGGAGTAGCAAACTGGCAGATCGCCATGACTGGTGCTGCGCTGGAAGTCGTTACCGGAGTTCTGAAACCTAAAGAAGCGACGGCATCTGTCCCCTTTATGATCATCCTTATGCTTGTAGCAGCATTGAGTGTTGGTGGAGCTATGGTTAACTGCGGACTTGGAGATGTCATCGGAAATGCGGTAGCAATTTCTCTTGGCGATACTAAAAATAGCTATATTATTGGAGCTGCTTTCTTTGTAATACCATTTATTTTGACACAATTCATGCAAAATCAGAGCGTCATGAATATTTTTGTTCCTATTGTAGTGCTGACCTGCAAATCTTTGGGCTGTAATCCGGTCGGACCACTGGTTCTTTTGAATGCAGCATGCCTTACAGCGTTCCTCACTCCCAGCGCTACTTCGACCGTACCGTTGATGATGGGAGCCGGAGGCTATGATCAGGGCGATCTGCTGAAGATGGGATGGCTGCCTTCGCTGATCATTTGTGTGATTTCAGTTGTATGTACCATGACGTTTATACCGGCATTTTGAGATATTGTCGTGTTAAAGTAAAAGAAGAGAGGATTTAAATTATGAAAATGAGCCATGTTGTAGATAGAGAGAAAATGAAGACCAAGGAATGGGATGATAATGAGCTTCTTTTACGGCTTCGCTGGAATGGAGTAAATTTCTACGAATTTGTGCTTCCTAACGGTAAAACCATTGTAATGGATCCGTATTTCGATGATCCCAATGATCCGCATAATGAATATAAGTATACTCCCACAGATAAATCCGCAGGAGAATGGGTTCATGGAGCGGATGTGATCGTGCTGACACATGGACATTTTGACCATACAGGAGATTTGCATTCGGTACTGGAGCATTATCCGGAGGCGCACATCATTATCCCTGAGCATACGATTCCCTCTGTAATTGTGGATCAGAACATAGATTATTTTTCTCATTATTTTACAGAAGCCGGGGCACATGACAGATTTGATTTTCCAGGTTTCACCATGGAAACTTGTCGTTCAAACCATAATGTCGGCAGAGCGGTTTCACCGCTAAATGGTGCAGGCGGCAGCTTATATAAGGATAGTAATGGCAAGGTAGATTTTTATCAGCTCTACAAGTGGATCTATGAAAGGGAACTGATAAATCTTAAAATTACTACAGATGAGGGTTTTCAGATCTTGCTGTGGAATTCGGAAATGCAGCCGGACGGTATGGGTTTTGAAACACGTGCATATTTTTATAGAGATGCAAAGCCGGATTTGTTTATGTATCAGACAGCAGGCCGAAGCTTTGGCGGTGATCGACGTCACCCGAATTGTGAACCGATGGGCAAGTGGATCGCTTCTGTAAAGGCAAAATCGGCGCTTCCGGAGCATCAGCAGCATTTCTCGTATGATGAATTGGACAAAATGGCAGAAAAATTTAGTGAAATCTGCAATGCGGAACAGCAGTCGACTTCGTTTTTGACACCGGAAAGCGGAGTCTGGTATGGATATAGTAAAAATGCAGAGGGAGAGATCGAGATCAGTCGGATCCTGCATGAAGCTTAGAGAAATAATTTTGACTATTTTGCCGCCTAGCTCGTGACTTTAGTCATGAGCTAGGCGGCACTTCCTCGAAATTTTAGTGCGCATATGGCATAATATTTATATAGATAAAGATACTGTATGCGGACAAAAACGGAATCAAAGCGGTCCGCTTCAAACCCGGCAGAGTGCTGAAAGCACGCGTAAAGCACTGAGAGATTTATCTGGTATGCATCCGGATTATTAAGGAAAAGCTTGCGCCGTTTAGAAAAATGTGATACTTTAGTCGGGTTACATTTTTCTATACGGTATTATTGGAAACGCACACTCCTGTCAGTGATAACGAACAACACGTTGATCTTGAGAGGAGTTTTTTTATGTCCCAAAACAATATGTTTCCACGAAATCTGCTTGAGAATGTTATTTTTACGATCATCATGGCGTTTCTTATGGTATATGCGATGATCTGCTACAATATTGCGATCAATATCGGCGGGATGAAGGATGCAATTTTTATGATGGCTCTGGGTGAACTGCGGATTATGTGGCCTGCCGCGATCCTTTTGGAATTGTTTGTCATGGAGCGGCCGGTGATGGCACTGACAAGTCGCGTTGCAACGCAGGAGATGCCATTCTTTTTTGTACTTCTGATCCGATGTGCACTTACCGTCTGTCTTATGTGCCCGGCGATGAGTCTCATTGCGACGCTGCTGTTCAAGGATTATGCTGAGGCAGGACTCGTTAGTGTCTGGCTGCAGACTAGCATTATTAATTTTCCCATGGCTTTAATCTGGCAGATCTTTTTTGCAGGGCCAGCGGGCAGGCATATTTTCGCACTCCTGTTCCGGCGTGCTTAATTGGTTCTGACGTGCTTAATGCCGCGTGGGGTTTTGCTGTAGAACTCAAGCCCGGTATAGAAGGTATAGAAGCTTGTGCTTCCTTGCAATAGTGCATTGTTAATTTGATTTAAAATTCATCCGATTGATTTGAAAAATCATCCGAAACAAAGAATAGTATCTTGTTTCGGATGATTTTCTATATTGCTGCAATGCTGCCTCAACGCCTGCATCGCTGGGTGCATACGGCGTAACCAAGTGG
>DJXY01000103.1 GCA_002449915.1 Oribacterium sp. UBA6992 | reverse complement strand
ATATAAATCAGGTAAATACATATCGACCAGATACATCAGAAAGGCAGAAAAATGTCAAATATTGAAGTATATAGAGTCACGGGGGATTCCCCACGGTGGCAGAAGATTGCATATGACTACATCCGTCTGGACTCGTTTGTTGTAGGACAGGGAATCCCGGTAGAGCTGGAATTTGGTCACGATGGTCCGGAAGATGACATCCACGCGGTCATCCTGCTCAAGGAGCATAAGCCGGTCTCCGGATGCAGGATTGCCTATCATGGAGGTCCGAAAAACGGTTATGCCAAAATTGAGCGTGTCGCAACCGTGAGGGAGCAGCAGAGGACCGGAATCGGCGCAAGGATGATTGCCGAAGCGGAGAAGTGGATTAAGGAAAACGGTTACCATCATGTACTGATCACGAGCCAGGACCGTTCCGTAGGCTTTTATAACGCGATCGGATATGAGACTCGTTCTGACGAGGTCTACGCGCAGTATTTCCCGGAGGAGGCCGCGCAGAAAAAGGAGCGCGTCGTGGAGATTGCAAAGGAACGGGCAGAGGGGAAAGCCGGACCATTGTCATTTACCTGCGTACTCGTGGAGAAATATCTTTGATACTTTGAATGTTGTTAGAGCTGGATTTTCCAATAATTACAGGAGGCATGGAAGTGGCTAAGATAAATAAAACCGTGGAAGCTGCATTTGATTATGAAGAGGTGAATGGTAGAAAAATCCGTGTGCGTCCCAGAGAAACGGTGAGCGAAATTGACCGGAACGGATACTTCCGGAGACAACCAAACCATTTCACCAAACCGTTTGGGGATGGCGCAGATCAGCTGAAAGCCGCCGGGGGAGGACGATATCGTCTGATCTGGGCAAAGCTCTGCCACTGGAGCAACCGCGCTTCGATCGTCCGGGAGCTGGAAGGTCTGGAGGACCAGATTTCCGTCAATATGGTAGAGCATGCTCCGCATAAAAAGAATCTTGGCTGGGAATATGTCTATAATGATGGAAATGTTGATCCGGTTCTGGGGGATCAGTTTCTGTCGGAAGCATATTACCGGGCGGATGACCATTATGCCGGACGTACGACAGTTCCGGCACTCATCGATACTGTGGAAAAGAAGGTAGTCAACAACGATTATAACTGGCTTACCAATTATCTGGAGGTGCAGTTCCGTCCATGGCATAAACCGGGAGCACCTGAGCTTTACCCTGAAGATCTGAGAGCAGAGATTGACAAGATGAATCTCTGGCTTTTTGACAATGTCAATAATGCGGTTTACCGTTCTTCTTTTTCCCGGAGTAATGAAGGACATTTTGAAGCGTTCCATACCTTATATGCCGCGCTTGACCAGCTTGAGAAACGCCTGGAAACGAAACGATTCCTCTTTGGCGATTATGTGACGGACAGTGACATTCGCCTGTATGTGACGCTCTCCCGACTGGACATCCGCTACACCTGGCAGATCGGTGAAACAAAGCATCCGTTGTTTGCGTATAAAAATCTCTGGGGCTATGCACGAGATCTCTGGCAGATCCCGGCATTTCGCAATAATACATACTTTGTGGATTTTGCAGAGCCGGAGGTAAATGAAACCGGAATTTTCCGGCGGTCCTTTAACTACCGTTTCCTTAAGCAGATCAATTTTGAGAGCTTCTGGGGACAGCCGACCGATCGCGCGCGTTTGTCCGGAGATCCGCTTCATAAATTTCTCCCGGAAGCTGATGCCGGCACGATGCGTGGAGAGAAGACCAGGGAAATTTTTGCTCCAGAGGTTGTTGCGAAGGACCGTGCGGCGTATCAGCGTCTCCGGCAAATTCCAAGTACCAAAATCCTGGAGGAATCGGAGGCTGTAAATCCGGTAGTTAAGGATCCGGCAGATCTTCCTCCCTTTATCGATGATCGTAATGTACAGGAGCAGGCAATTCTTAAGGAGCTTGCGGACCTGCCGGACGGCGCGACGGTTTCCCCGGAGGAGCTTAAGGCTGAGATTGCCGCGGAGAATACTTATATTCAGTCTTCTGTCACGGATGCCGTTACGATCATGCTGACTTCTGTTAAGCTGCAGGAATTTATGGATGCGTACCAGACCTTTTATGCGGCTTTGGATCGTCTGGACCAAAATCTTCAGAATAAACGCTTTTTGTTGGGCGATCATGTGACGGAATGTGATGTGAAGCTGTTTGTCACGCTATGCCGGTTTGATGTAGGCTACTCCCGTCATGTCGGTCCGACGCTTCATCGAATTGTCGATTATAAAAACCTCTTTCCATATCTCCGGGAGCTGTACCAGATCCCTGCATTTATGCATCATACGGATCTTAAAAGCTATATTGCCAAGGCAGATCCCAAGGATGAGGGGGATGGTTACTGGGCAAGTGCGCACTATGATCTGGCACTGCCAAAGGTGGATCTGGATGCGCTTTGGAAGCAGGAAACCGGAAGGGCTTCTCTTTCCGAAGATCCGACACATCCGATCCTTCTTACCGATAACCGCCGGTTTTCGATCGATCCATCCTGGTATGATCTCGGTGCGGAGAGCTGATGCAGGTAATCGGAATCATCCGATGCCGATTACCTGCGTAGGGCAAATGCTGTGATGCCAGCGGTCAGAAGCTCAGATACGGTGAAGGCAAGCCAGATTCCCTGCATGCCAAAGACCGCCGCCATGATTACTGCACAGAGGATGATGAACACAACGCCTCGAGAGAGAGACGTGATCAGCGCCCAGAGAGCATTGGCGGTCGCGCCGAGATACCCGCTGCCGATGATGTTAAAACCGGCAAAAAGATAGCCGATGAAATAGAGCCGCATCCCGGTCTCTGCAAGTCTTGCCATCTCCGGATTATTACCGGAATTAAATACGTCGACAATCTCTGCTGGAAACAGGTTAAAGAGAATCAGAAATCCGGCGGCAAAGAGCAGCGAAGTCCGGATCGCAAGCCCCAGCGTTTCCTTCAGCGCATCCTGCATTCGCATCCCGTAATAGCGGCTGAAAAGCGGCTGTGCGCCCTGGGAAACACCATTAAATACAGATGTCACGACGAGTGCGATATTGCAGATCACGCCAAATGCAGCGACACCGGTGTTTCCGCTGAGTCCGAGGATGAGGTAATTGAATACTACGGTCGTTACTGCAGACGCGATCTCTCCGATGAATCCGGAAATGCCGAGCTGCGACGCGGAAATGATCCTCCGGAGAGACGGAAGCCGCCGGAGAAATTTCACACCGCTTCGCCGCGACAGGATGTGCGTGCTGCAGATGGTGATTCCGACGCAGGGCGAAAATACTGTCGCGAGCGCAGCGCCAGCCATGCCCATGTGGCACGGAAACATAAAGATGTAGTCAAAAACCATGTTAAAGATGCCGCTCATCATCGTCGCAAGCATTGCGGTTGTCGGTGCGCCGTCGTTCCTTGTGAATGCATTGAAGATCTGGTTCACCATAAAAAGCGGGGCAAAAAGCATAAATATGCGCATATAGGGAACACCGACGTTTACAATGGTCTGGTTGCCTCCGAGGAGACGGATGATGGGTTCCGGCGCCAGGGTGCCCGCCAGCATAAAAGGAATACCGGTGAGGATTGCCCAGAAAACGGCATTGGTGAAATACAGGTCCGCGTCCTTTTGCCCTCGTGCCCGGAGTATCGTGAAGCGGGTGGCGGAGCCGATGGCATACATGGCTCCAAAGGCATAGATCAGGTTAAAAAAAGGCAGAACGAGATTTAACGCGGTAATGCCGTCAGCGCCCTCTGCTTTGGAGATAAAATACGTGTCTACAAGGATGTACGCGGACATCCCGATCTGCCCGAAGATATTTTGCGCGACATAGCGGATGAAAAGAGACCTTGGTGTAGTCGATTGTGTCAATGTTGGATCGGTAGATTGCATGATTTCCGACACTCCTCTAATAATATTTATAGCTGCGTTGCAATTGCCAGGTATCGCATCACAGAACAGGTGAATTTCCTGGCATTGTCGAGTATAATGGCGACAGACATAATATGTTCTTATCCGGGCTTCTCAGTTACCGCCTCTTAGCATGGCAGCCGCAAGCTCCGGCAATTCCTTCACCAGACGTACCTGGATTGCCACCGGCTCGCCGGAAGGATTCACCTTGACCGTGAAATCCTTGACGAGCGGATATGTGAAGGAGATCTTGCTGACCGGATCCTTATACGAGAAGCTCACTGCCCGCTGAAGCTCAAACAGGGTCTGGCTTGTAAGCTTTAAATTCCGCCCTTTGATGACCATTATGGGGCTTGAGCCGCGCAGCGTATTATCCATGATTTTTCCAAGGAGTGTATAGGCCTGTGGCGAGATGACCCGGTCAATATTAAGATATACTCGATCCTCTAACAAAGCTCCCCCTACCTTTCGCCGAACAGTGTGCCTATGGACACGTATGTTTAATATTATCACACTATGGCGCATTACACTATGATGGAATTTCTGCTTAATTTAGTTTCTATTTCAGCCATTCATTTTACGTTTTGATGATTTCCATCCTGCGAATGCTGGCTCCTCCGGTATCCCGACTGATTTTCACCCAGACTTTAAGTTTTTCAGCCGAATGGTTTGACAGGCATATAACCCGGGTTTAAAATCAATTTATACGCAATTCAATAATTTTATGCCTGGGGTTCTGACCATATGAAAGACACCAAATTGTCGGAAGATAATATCCGGACTCAATACCATAAATTTTATGATCTTTTAAACGGCGGGATCTGTCTCATAAAGACCGATCCTAACGAAACAATCCTTTTTGCCAATCAAAGAGTAGCAGAGCTTTATGAATGCGAGTCTGAGGAGGAGTTTCTCACGTACTGCGATGCTTCTTATCAGCATATGATGGATGCTGACAGCTACAGATCTCTAAATGAACTGGCAAAATCTCATCCGGAGCATTTTCATTTCACGTTTCATTATCGGACAAAGCATGGGCAATTCCGCCAGGCAGAGGGAATCGGAGCACTAAAACAGACCGCATACGGCATGGTCTATGTTATTCAGATCTTTTCCATGGAACAGATCGCCGAGGATCAGGAAGCTGACAGCAATACAGGACTGCCCGGTATGCATAAATTTTTTGATGCAGCACTGCAGCGAGCCCGGGAGTATAAGGAGAATCATACACGAGCTGCACTTTGTCCGGTGAGCTTTGATGTCACAAGATTTAAAGAATATAACCGGATGCACGGTACACGCCTCGGCGATCAATGCCTCAAAAAAATCGCAA
Source organism: Oribacterium sp. UBA6992 (assembly GCA_002449915.1). Lineage (GTDB taxonomy): Bacteria > Bacillota > Clostridia > Lachnospirales > Lachnospiraceae > Oribacterium. The sequence goes on along the minus strand of DJXY01000103.1, from coordinate 6,472 downwards.
ATACCATCAAGGCTTACTTTCCGGGCGCACTGATTGGGCATCTGGCAGCGGACCATTTTGTGGCACTTTTACCGGAGCATCAGCTGGAAAGTAAACTTGAGGACGTATGCAATGAGGTCAATCACTATATTAATGACGGAGGCATCCGCCTGAAGGCTGGCGTTTACCGGACTCATGAAGAGGATTCTCTAAATAATTTCCGGCACTCGTTTGATGCTGCCAAGATCGCCTGTGACAGCATCAAATCCGATGGAAACCGCTCTGTGGCTGTGTTTACCAAAGCCATGGAGGAGAGTAATCGCAGAAAAACCTATATTCTCCGCAATTTTAACGAGGCACTGGAAAAATCCTATATCAAGGTATATTATCAGCCGATTCTACGGACACTCACTGGAAATCTCTGGGGCTTTGAAGCACTGGCTCGTTGGGAAGACCCGGAGCTTGGGATGATTGCGCCGGATATTTTTGTACCGGTTCTGGAGGAGGCACAGCTCATAAACCTGCTGGACCGCTATGTACTGGAACGGGTAATGCAGATCTGCCATGACAGGATACAAAATCTCCTGCCGTTGTTTCCTGTGTCCATAAATCTCTCAGGCTTTGATTTTGAGATCTCCGATCCACTCAGTACGATCGAGAAGCTGGTTGATCGTTACCAGGTACCGCGTAGTCTGCTTAATTTTGAAATCACTGAACGTGTTATGTCAAAAAACCAGCTCAGCATGATGTCCAAAATCTATGCAATGCAGAAGGCAGGTTTTCAGGTCTGGATGGATGATTTCGGAAGTGAATATTCGTCACTCCGTTCTCTACATAATTTTCATTTTGATGTCATTAAAATCGACATGGGATTTTTCAGGGATTTTGATGAACGCAGCCGTAAGATTATTTCTGCGATTGTGATGATGGACAAGGAGCTTGGCATTCAGACACTGGCAGAAGGAGTGGAAAACCAGGAACAGGTAGCGTTTTTGACAAAAATTGGCTGCGGACGAATGCAGGGATACATTTACGGGCAGCCGATGATGTACGAGGATATCCCAACCTATTTTCAGAAAAGCAGAATACAGCCGGAGGATCTGGAATCAGCGCACCTCCTGGACGCTACAGAAAGCGTCAATCTCATGTCAGATCTGCCGACGGCAATTTTCCGCTTTGATGGTAAGCATATTTCCCTGCTTATTGAAAATGATGCTTATATCCGTGAGCTGAGAAGTACAGGCACGCAGAATCTGAAGGAAGCCAATGCCAATCTGATTGCAAAGGATTATCCGTTCAGAGGCATTTTTATACAGCTTTTAAAAAAGACACAGCGATCGCATCATGCAGAAACTACCGTTTATGTTGATAATGGTCAATATATGAAGATAACTGTCCGATGGATCGCCGGCAGCGAACGTCTCTTTGTCGGAGAGGCGCATTTATACAATATGAGTACAAAAGCCGATCTGCAGGAAGCCGGCAATATGGATGCTGCATTACGAAATATTTTCCATATGTATGAAGGCTTTTATCTGCTTGACCGGAGTAAAAATGAGGTGCGGGTTCTGCAGTCCAACCACCACGAGATAGCTACGGAGCATGTTGATCCGTCTATTATGACCTACTTTATATCCTTTGCCGATCATCTGGTATATCCGGAGGACCGGGAGAGGTTCATCAACTTTATCCGTCCGGAGAAGCTTGAGGAAAAAGTGCTGCAGGATAGTGGCAATACCCAGATCGAGCTTGTGCGCATACGTAAAAATGACGGAAGCTACCGCTGGACAGTTTTTGAAGCAATGATCATTTATAAAAGTCTCCATAAAAATATCCTGCTTTGTGAACGAGAGGACATCTGGGAGCAGAAGCGTGACCGTGAAACGCTGCTTCCGGATTTCTGCCGCTCGTTTGGTATTACAACCTGCAGCTGTGCGTCGGGTATCTCTGAGGAGAGCAATCTTTTTCATACCCTCAAAGAATATGGTCCATACGCTTTTATCTGGAAGCGTAGAAGCGGCAGAATCCTTGGTGCCAGCAGGAAATATATTATGGAAGGTGGATTTACAAACGGAACAGAAATCCTTGGCAAAACCGAAACGGAGCTTGGCTGGCATGTCGATCCCTCTGTGCCTTCCGAGGTCGAGCGTCAGCTGCTGGAGCAGGGTAAGGATACGTTTACGACAACAGAGCTGGTTCTGAATGTCGGTAAAATCAGGGAGCTCTCTGTCACATGGGCACCCTGGTACCATGAAAAAGGAATCGCCGGAATCATGGGTATGGTCGGTGCTAAAAATACCACGGCGCAGGATGATTTAAGACTTGGTCTTTCCGATCCCGAAACCGGGCTGCTCAGCTTCCGTGGCGCAATTGAAACAGGGCTTGTCTATGCAGATCAATATCGGGCAAAAAAAATCGACTACACAGGAGTGCTGATCGACATTACAAGCTATGCCGAGGTTTTACGGGATAATCCTGAAACAGCAGATCATATATTGAAAGAAATTATTGCATCTCTATGCGAGGCATTGATTCCCGGATGGACCATAGCACGTATAGGTCTCTGCTGCTTCCTTTGCTTTAAGCATAGAAACAATACAGATGATATTGCAGATAGGCTGGAGCAAGTCTCTGAAACGCTGCCGCTCCTCTGGCGGAACATGGGGCTGCGTACGATGCCGAGATGCACATATGCAATCACATACGGTTCTGAGGTAAACAGCTTTGACGAGCTTTTACAGCTTCTGATCCGTCGCTTGAGCAATGCCGAGAAGCATGTATACGGAGAGCGTCCTTATATAGGAGACCGTGTTGTGATCCGCCGCGATGCGCTGGATCGTGCATCGGATCGTATCGTAATCAGTGACCCCAAAACCTATGAGCTCGTTTATCTGAACCAAAGCGCACGTAAAGATGTGGGGCTGAAGCCGGAGGAAGATATCAAGGGAAAGCTCTGTTATGAAGTGCTGGAGGGGTTCCATGCGCCTTGTGCAGACTGCCCAAACCTCCAGCTCCGGAATGACAATATCTTTGCGACTGAACACTTATGCCATAAAAGCAATGATAGGATGCTGATCCGCTCGTTTCTGATCCCATGGGAAAATCGTGTGCTGCGCTTCACACATGCTACAAACATGACAGAGTATGCCAGTACACTAGCTAAAGATCATGAACTGATTTATCAGGAGCTGCGTGCAAATGAGGCAATTTCGCTAGGTCTCAGGGAGGATGATCCCAATCGCGGTATTGAGAAGTTCATGGACTGTATTGCCAGAAATCTAAGGCCGGAGCGCTTTTTGATTTTTGAAGAGCGGGAAGATAACACAGTAAGTGCAAGCTATGAATGGACTGCGTCAGGGGTACTGCCATTAAAGAAGGAACTGCAGAGCATTCCGAAATCAAACTTCCGCGCATTATATCATGCGTTTAACCTGCATCATGTTGTCATCATCAGCGACATGGCTTCGTTTCAGTCGGAGCATCCGGATTTTTCACTCCGCATGCATGGCGTCAGAAGCTTTGCATCCGGTCAGCTGATGCTTGCCAACCGGTGTGAAGGATTTACCATGGTGATAAATCCCTCGGAGGATACCGTCCAGGCGGCAAATCTACTCCTGTCCACACTCACGGATTTCCTTGCGATCCTGATCCGAAACAGGAATGCGTTACAGCTTCTGGAGGATCAGAGCATGAAGGACCAGCTTACCAATATTGGAAACCGGCGTGGTCTTGAAAAACGGATCCGAGCATGGCAGGGCGACGGCGTCATTGGCGTGATTTCTGTGGATCTCAATGGTTTAAAGGACATAAATGATACCAAGGGGCATCATGCCGGTGATATCCTGATTTCCGAAACGGCCAGAATCCTGGGAGAGTGCGCAGGATTAAAAAATGTTTTCCGTACAGGAGGCGATGAGTTTCTTGTGGTAACAGAAGGCCTGGACGCAAAGGACATCGAGCTTTTAATCCGTCACATGCGTGAAAGTGCCGAAAACAACGGCATCAGCATGGCAATCGGCTATGCCTGCACCGTCGGTAAAGTTACGGATTTTGATGCCTTACTGACCAAAGCGGATCTCAGCATGTATAAGGATAAGGGGCACAGCTACCGGAGAAGACGAGAGGACCGGAGGTAAAAGCATTCACAGTATAAAAGGTGATGTGATTAAAAACTATCTGATGAAAAAGTATTATAAAAGGTTCATGTATTGTAACAGTTGAATTATTTCCTGCGATAGATTTTTTCAAAGCACCGGTACATGGCAAGTGCGCTTTCCGAGAGCTCATGATCCCGTCGCCGGACAAGGCAGATGGTACTGCATAAGGGCGCTTCCTCCAGTTCCCTGGCAAGAAGTCCATGGGATACCGGCAGAATCGAAGCCGGAACAAGCGCGATGCCCAGCCCGGTTTCCGCCCACTGGATACTGGTGCGGGCATCATCGTTGACACAATAATAATTAAGACGGGCTTTTTCATTTTCCGCGCATTCACGAATGATTTTTTCCCAGCGGCGGTACAGAATGAGTGGCTGCTTCCGGAGGTCGGAGAGATGGAGCGCTCCCTCCGGAAGCCGGATCATGAGCTGTTCGCAGCCCGCCGCTGTAATCGGATCCCGGCGCAGCTCCATCACATCCAGCCCATGCTCAAGAAATGGTGTCCGGATTACAGCAAGCTCGATTTTCTGATGCTCCAGCATATCCAAGAGCTGGTAGGTGTTTCCATCAAAGATTTTAAAATTCACATCCGGATGTCCGAGCGTAAAATCACGAATCCCGCGGAAGAACTCTTCACAAAGTCCCGAGGAGACAATCCCGATCCTGAGACTTCCTTTTTTGCCGGACTTTAAGGAGCGGAGATCGTCCTCCGCCGAATGCTTCAGATCCAGAATTTTTACCGCATAGTCATACAGTGTCTGTCCTGCCTCGGTGAGACGGATCTGCCGGGCGCCACGGATAAACAACGTAACGCCGCATTCCGCCTCCAGATTTTTAAGCTGCAGCGATACCGGAGGCTGGGACATGTTCAGTCGCCGGGCAGCGCCGGATATGGTTCCCTCCTCCACGACTGCCGTAAAATAGATCAGTTGCTCCATATTCATAAATAAAATCCTTTCTGTTTCGCAGGCGGCATCTCTTTCTTATCTTATCCAGTCTAAATGATCGATGTAACTATCGTAGCCTAATATATCGTGCCTATATATATCTAATCGATATAGTTTGTTTTAAAATATATATGTCTAATATATATTTGCCGTGTTATGCTTGCAATCGTAAATCAATAAAAACGCTATATGTAAATGAGGAATCACATTATGGATAAGCTTTGGGATTATCTGAAACATTACAAAAGAGAATCCATCCTCGCGCCGGCTTTTAAATTGCTGGAAGCCCTGATGGATCTGCTGGTACCGATCACCGTGGCGGCAATCATCAACCGCGGTATCGCGCAGCAGAATTTTGCCTATGTGCTTCGCTGCTTTGGCATATTGCTCCTGCTTGCGGTGCTAGGCATGCTGTTTTCATTCACAGCACAGTGGTTTGCGGCAACCGCAAGCGTCGGAGCAGCAACCGATCTCCGTCAGGCTCTGTTTGATCATATACAAAGTCTGTCGTATCAGGAGCTGGATGTCCTGGGCACGGATACACTGATTACGAGGATTACCAGCGATGTCAATCAGGTCCAGACCGGTATCAACATGACGCTGCGGCTTATGCTCCGGAGCCCCTTTATCGTATTCGGCTCTATGATCATGGCATTTACCATTGATGTCCGCTGCGCACTGATCTTTGTCGTTGCGATTCCGCTATTGAGTATCGTTGTATTTGGCATCATGGCTGCCAGCATTCCCCTTTTTAAAAAGGTACAAACCGAGCTGGATGGATTGCTGAGGCTTACCCGTGAAAATCTCACCGGAGTTCGTGTGGTACGTGCCTTCTGTAAAGAAGCGGAGTCCATCCAGGAGTTTGATGGTCAAAACGATACGCTTACGCGCGTCAATGAGTTTGTCGGTAAGCTCTCGGCGCTCATGAATCCGCTGACCTATGTCCTCATTAACTTCGCCACGATCCTCCTGATCTGGCAGGGCGGTGTCCGCGTAAACACCGGAAACCTTGCACAGGGCGATGTGGTGGCACTGTATAACTACATGGCACAGATTATTGTAGAGCTGATCAAGCTTGCATCTCTGATCATCACCATCAACAAGTCCATTGCCTGCGCCAACCGTGTCAGCTCCATCCTGGATGTACAGCCCGGTATGGCGTATCCGGCAGCCGCCAAATTAGAGGACTCCGCTATTGCTTCAGATGCGAATGCCGCTGCTTCTGCATCCTCGCCTTCCCGGTCGGAGAGTACAGCTACAGCTTCAGCAAACCGGGTTCCGGCGGTGGAGATGCAGCATGTCGGACTTTCCTACAAGGGCTCCGGCGCGGATGCTGTGACGGACATTAATTTCAGGGCAATGCCCGGTCAGACCATCGGCATCATCGGCGGT
>DJXY01000066.1 GCA_002449915.1 Oribacterium sp. UBA6992 | reverse complement strand
TGATAAGGTTGATAAGGTTAGAGGTATGGACGTAATCTTTGTTACGACTGCTAAGTCCGACGAAGAAGCGCGTGAACTTCTTAAGCTTTTCAACATGCCTTTTGCAAAATAATCGGAGGATAGTATGGCAAAGTTATCAATGAAGTTAAAGCAGAAGAGACCTGCTAAGTTCTCTTCAAGAGAATACACAAGATGCAAGATCTGTGGAAGACCTCACAGCGTACTTAAGAAGTATGGTATCTGCCGTGTTTGCTTCCGTGAGCTTGCTTACAAGGGCGAAATTCCCGGAGTTAAAAAGGCATCCTGGTAAGTATCAGGCAATTCTGAGCCTGCGGCGATGTGCAAATGTCGTCAAGGGCGATAATTTCTGGACTGTATTCAAAAAAATACAAGATGTATTTTTAAAAGATACGCCAGACCGGGTTGAAACTCGGAAAAAAATGGTTATAATGTAGAATGTTGCGTGTCTCTTTGAGGCACGTGACATTTCGCATCTAACAACATATTTTATTTGAGAAAGGATATCCGTAAACATGAGTATGAGTGATCCAATCGCAGATATGCTTACTAGAATTCGTAACGCAAATACTGCAAAGCATGACACTGTATGCATTCCATCCTCCAAGATGAAGGTAGCTATTGCCGACATTCTTGTTAACGAGGGTTATGTATCCAAGTATGAGCTGGTTGATAACGGCAAGTTCCAGGACATCAAGATGACTCTGAAGTATGGCGCTACAAAGAATGACAAGATCATCAGCGGCATTAGAAGAATTTCCAAGCCTGGTCTCAGAGTATATGCAGGCAAGGAAAACATGCCTAAGGTTCTTGGCGGACTTGGTATCGCAATCGTTTCCACAAATCAGGGCGTTATGACTGATAAGGAAGCAAGAGCAAAGGGCGTAGGCGGAGAAGTACTGGCATTCGTTTGGTAATAAACGGAGCGGTGCATTACGCCAGAAACTGTAAACATCTGAAAACAGCCGTAACTGGCTGAGAATTTAAGAGAGAGGAGACATTACTATGTCACGTATCGGAAAATTACCGGTAGCAATCCCAGCAGGCGTTACTGTTGAGATCAAGGACGGCAATGTTGTATCCGTTAAGGGACCTAAGGGAACACTTACAAAGCAGTTTGCAAGTGAAATCACCATTAAGGAAGAAAACGGTCACATCGTCGTTACAAGACCTAATGATAATAAAAAAGAAAAGTCCCTTCACGGACTTACAAGAGCTCTCATCAACAACATGGTTGATGGTGTAACCAAGGGCTATGAAAAGAAGCTCGAGATCAACGGCGTTGGTTACAGAGCTGCAAAGCAGGGTAAGACGCTTACACTTACTCTGGGATATTCACATCCTGTAACAATGCAGGATCCGGAAGGCCTCGAGACAGTTCTGGATGGAACTAATACAATTTTTGTAAGAGGTATCGATAAGGAAGCAGTTGGACAGTATGCGGCTGAAATCCGTGCTAAGAGAGGACCGGAGCCATACAAGGGCAAGGGCATCAAGTACGCTGAGGAGACAATCAGACGTAAGGTTGGTAAGACTGGTAAGAAATAAGTAGGAGGAAAGTAAGATGGTTAGCAAGAAAAATAAAGCTGAGCTTCGTCAGAAAAAGCATGCAAGACTGAGAAACCGTTTTTCTGGTACTCCAGAGAGACCACGTCTTTCTGTTTTCAGATCTGACAAGCATATGTATGCGCAGATTATCGATGATGTTGCCGGCAATACCCTGTGCGCAGCATCTACTCTTGATAAGGATGCACATCTTGAGGTAACAGACAATGTGGCAGCTGCTCAGTATGTTGGTAAGGCAATTGCTGAGAAGGCTCTCGCTAAGGGAATCAAGGAAGTCGTATTTGACAGAGGCGGTTTCCTGTATCACGGTAAGGTTCAGGCTCTTGCTGATGCAGCTAGAGAAGCCGGCCTTGTATTCTAATCGAGAGGAGAGACAAGCAAGATGAAGCGTAAAAAAATTGATGCAAATCAGTTAGAATTAAACGACAACGTCGTTGCCATCAAGCGTGTGTCCAAAACTGTTAAGGGCGGACGTACGATCAGATTTTCTGCTCTCGTTGTAGTAGGAGATGGTAATGGTCATGTAGGCTGCGGTATCGGTAAGGCAGTCGAGGTTCCTGAGGCAATCCGTAAGGCAAGAGAAGCTGCAGTTAAAAATATTGTAGCGATTCCTGTAACAGATGATAAGTCTGTTCCGCATGATTATGTTGGCAAGTACGGCAGCTCAACCGTTCTGCTTAAGAAGGCACCGGAAGGAACCGGTATCATTGCAGGTGGTCCGGCTCGTTCTGTTCTTGAACTTGCAGGTATCAGAAATATCCGTACAAAGTCTCTTGGTTCCAACAACAAGATCAACGTTGTACTCGCTACGATCCAGGGTCTTACATCTATGAAGACTCCGGAGCAGTTTGCTGCCCTCAGAGGCAAGACTGTAGCTGAGATTATGGGTTAATTGAGGAGGTTAAGAAATGGCAGATAAATTAAAAATCACATTGGTTAAGTCTCCTATCGCAGCTATCCCGAAGCAGAGAGCAACCATTGAGGCTCTTGGCCTGAGAAAGATTCGTCAGTCTGTAGAGCTTCCAAACAACAACACTACAAAGGGCATGATTCAGAGAGTTAATCACCTTGTAAAAGTTGAAGAAATCTAAGGAGGCATACAATGGAGTTATCTAGTTTAAGACCTGCAGAGGGTTCAAAGCAGTCAAAGAACTTCAGACGTGGCCGTGGTCACGGATCAGGAAACGGTAAGACAGCAGGTAAGGGAGCTAAGGGACAGAAAGCTCGTTCCGGAGCACCAAGACCAGGATTTGAGGGTGGTCAGATGCCTCTGTTCAGACGTCTTCCTAAGAGAGGATTTACGGATCGTAATTCCAAGGTTATCACAGGAGTAAACCTTTCTGCTCTTGAAGCTAAGTTCAACGACGGTGAGACCGTTACCGTTGAGGCACTTGTTGAGAGAGGCCTTGTAAAGAAGGTGTACGATGGCGTTAAGATTCTTGGCAATGGTGAGCTTACAAAGAAGCTTGATGTCAAGGTAAACGCATTTTCAGCATCAGCTAAGGAGAAGATCGAAGCTTTAGGCGGAACCTGTGAGGTAATCTGATGTTTAAATCGATACTAAACGCATTCAAGGTAAAGGATTTAAGAAAAAAGCTCTTATTCATTTTCTGGATGCTCGTAGTAATTCGGTTTGGATCGAATCTTCCTATCCCGGGTGTAAACTCGGGATATTTCGGTGACCTGTTTAATAGTATGGCAAACAATGATGCCTTCGGCTGGTTTAACACAATGACCGGCGGCTCCTTTGAGCAGCTGTCGGTTTTTGCGCTATCCATTACGCCGTACATCACTTCATCCATCATTATCCAGCTGCTGACCGTAGCGATTCCTGCGTTGGAGGATCTCCAGCAGGATGGAGAAGAGGGTAGAAAGAAGCTTACGGAGTACACCAGATACGTGACCATTGGTTTGGCACTGATTGAATCCAGCGCGATGGCGATTGGCTTCGGTGGAAACGGACTGCTGATCGGATATGCCCAAGCGAGCACAATCAGAAAGATTGCTGATATTGTTATAGCTATTGTTACCATGACAGCTGGTTCTGCACTTCTAATGTGGATCGGCGAGCAGATTACAGATAAAGGAGTCGGAAACGGTATTTCACTCGTTCTGCTCTTTAACATTCTTTCGTCTATCCCGAATGACTTCATGACACTGTATGTACGTTTTATACAGGGTAAGAAGGTGGCAACGATGGTGGTTTCCGTTATCATCATTGCAGCTGCAATCTGCGCCATGGTAGTATTTACAGTCGTTCTGCAGGACGCGGAAAGACGTATCCCTGTGCAGTACTCGCGGAGAGTTCAGGGAAGAGGCCTTGTCGGCGGTCAGTCATCTGTAATTCCGCTTAAGGTTAATACAGCCAATGTAATGCCTGTAATTTTTGCATCTTCCATTATGACGATGCCTGTTGTGATCGGTCAGATCCTTAAGGTGGATTATGGAACTATTCCGGGAAAGATCCTTATGATGCTTAATTCGGGAAGCTGGTGTAATCCCAATGCACCGATTTATTCGGTAGGTATGATTATCTACATTGTGCTGCTGTACTTTTTTGCATATTTTTATACGTCGATTTCCTTCAATCCGTTGGAGGTCGCCAATAATATGAAAAAACAGGGTGGCTTTATACCGGGAATCCGTCCAGGAAAGCCAACCAGTGATTACCTTGATGGTATTCTTACATACATCATCTTTATCGGTGCGACAGGACTTGCTATTGTTGCGATTATACCTATTGTGGTATCCGGACTTTTCTCTGTAAGTCGTATTTCATTTGCCGGAACATCTCTTATCATTATTGTAGGAGTTGTGCTTGAAACATTGAAATCTATCGAGTCACAGATGGTCGTAAGAAATTACAAGGGATTCTTAGAAGATTGATACATTACAGCCTCCCCATCCGTATGTGGTGGGGAGGCTATAAGTGCTTTATCAGACAAATGACAATATAAGAGTATTAACCAACAGGAGGCTTTAATGAAGCTCGTAATGTTAGGAGCGCCGGGCGCCGGCAAGGGCACTCAGGCAATCAAAATCGCTGACAAATACAATATTCCGCATATTTCCACCGGAGATATCTTCCGCGCCAACATCAAAGGCGGCACAGAGCTTGGCTTAAAAGCCAAAAGCTATATGGATAAGGGAGAGCTGGTACCGGACGATGTCACCATCGGAATGCTTCTCGATAGAATCGGTGCCGACGATTGTAAAAACGGCTATGTGCTGGATGGGTTCCCACGGACCATTCCTCAGGCAGAGAGTCTTACCAGGGCTCTCGCTGAAAGAGATGAAAAGATTGACTACGCACTGGACATCAACGTTCCGGATGATAACATTGTCAAGCGTATGTCCGGAAGACGTGCCTGTCCGAAATGCGGATCCACATATCATGTTGTATACGCAGCGCCGAAGCTGGAAAATATCTGCGACAAATGCGGCGCCGAGCTTGTGATCCGTGAGGATGATAAGCCTGAGACGGTTAAGGAGCGTTTAAACGTTTATCATAAGCAGACAGAACCGTTGATCTCATATTATAAAAATGAAGGTATCCTTAGAGAAATTGACGGTACACAGGATCTTGAAAAGGTATTCCAGGATATCATTTCCATCCTCGGATAAGGATCATCCTGAAAACCGGAAGATCCGGAAAGAAGTTAAGAGTAATGATCGAAATTAAATCAAAACACGAAATTGAGCTGATGCGGGAGGCAGGCAAGATCCTCTGCGAGATGCATAACAGACTGGGAGAAATGATCAGGCCGGGCATGAGCACTGGTGAAGTGAATGAAAAGGCGGAAGGGCTTATGAAAAAGCTTGGCGGATTTCCAAGCATGAAGGGTCTCTATGATTTTCCGGCAGCCTGTTGTGTTTCTGTGAATGACGAGGTTATCCACGGAATCCCGGATTTCCACAGGATCTTAAAGGACGGAGATATTGTATCTATTGATACCTGCACAAGTTATCGCGGATATAATGCGGACGCAACACGAACATGGGCAGTAGGAAACATTTCAGATAACGCAAAGCACATTATAGAAGTATGTCAGGACAGCTTCTGGGCAGGGGTTAAAAACGCGGTTCCCGGAAATCATCTTAATGATATCTGTGCAGCGATCGGTTATTACGCAGAGGATCATGGCTGTGGTGTCCTAAAGGAGTATGTAGGACATGGTATCGGGCATGAGATCCATATGGATCCGGAGGTTCCGAATTATGATATGCATCGCAAAGGACCAAAGCTTGCGGCCGGCATGGTACTTGCGATTGAGCCCATGATTGCAGAGGAAAGCGGTGATGTTCATACACTTGATAATGGATGGACCGTTGTTACCGATAACGGAAAACTTGGCTGTCATTATGAAAATACCGTACTGATAACAGATAATGGTCCGGAGGTCCTGACACTGGTAAAGTGATTATGAGTGTCGAGCGGCAGTGCTTCATCGATGAGCTTAACAGACCATATTACTAAAAGCACATAATATAAATGTACATATAAATAAGAAGGAGAACGGGATGTCAAAATCAGATGTAATCGAGATTACAGGAAAAGTAATCGAAAAACTTCCGAACGCCATGTTTACAGTTGAGCTGGAAAATGGCCATCAGGTGCTTGCCAACATTTCCGGTAAGCTGCGGATGAATTACATTAGGATTCTGCCGGGAGATCATGTTAAGCTTGAATTATCTCCCTATGATCTCTCTAAGGGCAGAATTATCTGGAGAGACAAATAATTCTATGTATTAAAATTAATACATAAAAAACAATAATCCGGAAATAAAGAAGCAGAGTTTGGACTTTACATTTGTTGCCTGTTTTGCTAGAATAATACGGCAACTTTGTTCGAATTCGTAATTAGAAAGGGGAATTTACTATGAAGGTAAGATCATCAGTAAAGCCTATCTGCGAGAAATGCAAAGTCATTAAGCGTAAAGGCTCTATCAGAATTATCTGCGAAAACCCTAAGCATAAGCAGAGACAAGGTTAATTTTTAACAGGAGGAAACTAAAATGGCTCGTATTGCAGGTGTTGATTTACCTAGAGAGAAGCGTATCGAGATCGGTCTGACCTACATTTATGGTATCGGCAGATCATCTGCAGATAAGATCCTCAAGGAAACAGGCGTTAACCCTGATACACGTGTTAAGGATCTGACTGACGATGAGGTTAAGGTTCTTGCAAACTACATCGCTGAGCACCAGGAAGTAGAAGGTGACCTCAGAAGAGATGTGGCTCTTGATATCAAGAGACTGCAGGAAATTGGCTGCTACAGAGGCATTCGTCACAGAAGAAACCTTCCGTGCAGAGGACAGAAGTCCAAGACAAACGCCAGAACATGTAAGGGCCCGAGAAAGACTGTTGCTAATAAGAAGAAGTAATTCTTCTTGCGATTTAATGACAAGTCCAAAGGGAAATGTATTGGAACTATTGTGATCTTCATGTTTTAAATACAGGAAGAGAAATTGAGGAAAGTAGGTTAGTTTAAATATGGCTAAGTCAACTGGTAAAAGAGTGACAAAAAAGCGTGTAAAGAAAAACGTTGAACGCGGACAGGCACATATTCAGTCATCTTTTAATAACACTATTGTTACATTAACAGATGCTCAGGGTAATGCTCTTTCATGGGCAAGTGCCGGTGGTCTTGGTTTCAGAGGTTCAAGAAAATCTACTCCATATGCAGCTCAGATGGCTGCTGAAACTGCTGTAAAGGCAGCTTTAGTATACGGCTTGAAGTATGTGGATGTGATGGTTAAGGGACCAGGATCCGGACGTGAGGCAGCAATTCGTGCTCTGCAGGCAAATGGTCTTGAAGTAACATCCATTAAGGATGTAACTCCGGTTCCACACAACGGATGCCGTCCACCAAAGCGTAGAAGAGTATAATCAAATTAATGACTTAGGCCGCGTCATTTAAATAAAGCGGCACATCAGCCCGATGAAGCAGAGAATATGATATATCAAGCTGTGTAAAGGGCGTATCACGTAAATTAATTCATGATATTATAAGGAGAGATATAAAATGGCAGTAGATAAGACTCCTGTACTTAAAAGATGCAGATCACTTGGACTTGATCCTGTATTCCTTGGCTATGACAAGAAGTCTAACAGACAGCTTAGAAATCAGCGCCGTAAGATGAGTGAGTATGCTACTCAGCTTCGTGAGAAGCAGAAGGCAAAGTTCATCTATGGTGTACTTGAGAAGCCTTTCAGAAATTACTATGCTAAGGCTGATAAGATGAAGGGTCAGACAGGTACCAACCTTATGGTACTTCTTGAGTCCCGTATTGATAATGTTATCTTCAGATCCGGACTTGCACGTACAAGACGTGAGGCAAGACAGATCGTTGGACACAGACTGATTACTGTAAATGGTAAGGTCGTAAATATCCCTTCCTACCTTGTATCTGCTGGTGATGTAGTAGAGGTAAGAGAGTCCAAGAAGTCTCTGCAGAGGTTTAAGGATATCGTCGAAGTAACAGGCGGCAGAATGGTTCCGTCATGGCTTGACGTTGATTCCGAGAAGCTTAAGGCAACTGTAAAGCAGCTTCCACAGAGAGAGGAAATCGATGTTCCTGTAAACGAGATGCTTATCGTCGAGTTGTATTCCAAATAATTAGCCTGCAATAAAGGAGGCATTGCATGTTCGATTTTGAAAAACCAAACATTGAAATTGTTGATGTTTCAGACGACAAGAGATACAGCAGATTTGTCTGTGAGCCACTCGAGAGAGGTTATGGCACAACTCTTGGTAATTCTCTTAAGAGAATCATGCTTTCTTCCTTGCCTGGTTCAGCAGTATCACAGGTTAAGTTTGAAGGTGTTAATCATGACACACTGATGATTCCCGGCGTTGCCGAGAGTCTGACAGATATTGTTATGAATCTCAAAAATCTGGCAATTCAAAATTCATCAGAGTCAGATGCGCCCAAGGCTGCATATATTGATTTTTCCGGAGAGGGAACAGTAACTGCGGCAGATATCCGTACGGATGAGGAAGTAGAGATCTTTAATCCGGAGCAGGTTATTGCGACTCTGACCGGAAGTGATGCGAAGCTCAAGATGGAGCTGACCATCACCAATGGCAGAGGCTATGTAGCTGCGGATCCGTCTCAGAAGGCTGAACTGGATGAGAACGGAAATGTCGTGCTGGATGTAGATGCTATCTATACACCGGTGGAACGCGTAAATATGACTGTTCAGAATACACGTGTCGGCAATATGACTGACTATGACAAGCTTACGCTGGATGTGTTTACCAACGATACCGTCACACCGGAGGACGCAGTTTCAGCGGCTTCCAAGCTGCTTTCCAAACACCTGGCTCTGTTTATAAATCTGAGTGCAAGTGCAGCGCAGACAGCCGTTATGGTTGAAAAACCGGATGATGAGAAGGAAAAAGTTCTCGAGATGAACATTGACGAGCTGGAGTTATCCGTTCGTTCCTACAACTGCCTTAAGAGAGCAGGTATCAATACCGTGCAGGAGCTTTGCTCCAAGACACCGGAGGATATGATGAAGGTCAGAAATCTCGGCCGGAAATCTCTTGAGGAAGTTCTTGCAAAACTGAAAGAATTAAATCTGAGCCTTTCTCAGAAAGAAGAATAAGGCGGAAACGTCAAACAGTATGAGGTGGATCCCGTAAAAAGCTACGGGGCTCAGATGATTTTACCGGTAAGTCCAAAGAGCACGGTGGAGGATTATAATTATGGCAATGTATAGAAAATTAGGTAGAGCTTCAAACCAGAGACAGGCTATGCTTCGTTCTCTTACAACTTCTGTTCTTGCTCATGGCAGAATTTTTACAACAGAGGCGAGAGCTAAGGAAGTTCGCAAGCAGGTTGAGAAGCTGATTGCCCTTGCTGTTAAGGAGAAGGACAATTATGAGGAAGTTACTGTTAAGGCTAAGGTTGCCCGTAAGGACGCTGATGGCAAGAGAGTAAAGGAAGTTGTTGACGGCAAGAAGACAACGGTTTATGACGAGGTTGAAAAGACCATCAAGAAGGATAAGCCATCCAGACTTGCAGCTCGTCGTAAGATTTACGCATCCACCTATGATGTAACAGAGGTTCCTCAGGCTAAGGCTGGTAAGAAGAAAAATACCAAAAAGGTAGATCTTGCCAACAAGCTTTTTGATGAGTATGCACCAAAGTACGCTTCCCGTAACGGTGGTTATACAAGAATCGTTAAGGTCGGTCTGAGAAAGGGTGATGCTGCAATGGAGGTTCTGCTCGAGCTCGTTTAATACGGTTTGAGAGATGTGAGGGGAACCGGTCATCGAACAGCCGGTTTCAGCGAATCCGACAAGGTTGCGTATGCCACATTGACAGCATATGAGTAAGATCATATAGAATAAAAGCGGACTCCGAAAGGAATCCGCTTTTTGTTTGCCTGAAAACGTAGATTGCCTAAAAACGCGTGGGAGGGTATACTGATTATGCTATTTATCGATCGGATTTTAAATCAATGCGACGTATAACGTACATAATGCACTGCCGTCGTGTGATATAAGTCGTGTGGTATAAGGAGATTTATATGAAAAAACGTCTGATATCTATTGCGCTTACTCTGGTATTGTCTTACATAATGATTCCTATGACATCTTTTGCAGGAAACAGCTACAGCACCATAAGCAGTGTCAAAATCATTGTAGACGATTATCTCAAAAACCTGGAGTATGAGAACGGTACCCAGTATCCGGAGCTAAATGACACATATGTTTCTGTGCCGGATCAGAACCGGTATGAGGTTTCCGATGTTACCTGGCATTATGACAACGATTCCTCTTATCTTAAGGTCGGCGCTTCTCCCAAGGTTGCCGTATATCTATCTGCAGGCTCCAAGGAAAAAAGTAACGGGGATGAAATTATCTATCGCTTCTCCGGCGCATATACCGCATCCAACGTCACCGTATCCGGTGGAGATTTTGTCAGTGCTCGGAGGATCAGTGCAGATGAGCTGGAAGTAATATTCACAATCCCTGCAGTTACAGGCGACTATGATGCGCCAAGCGATGCCACATGGAGTGATAACGCTCTTGGCATGGCGTCCTGGAACGCTCCGACCGTTACATCAGGATATTATGAGGTTACGTTAAAGCGGGAAGGCAGTACCGTTGTAAAGATTACAACCAATACCATAAATGCAAACCTCTATCCGTGGATGACAAGGAGTGGAGATTATACCTTTACCGTGCGTACAATACCGTATACAGACTGGCAGAAAAAATATGGAAGCCGTTCTGAGGAAATAGAGTCTAATGTTTTGAGCATCACCGACTCCAATAAATCTAACGGCACTGGAAAATATGATACTACACAAATCACCGCGGATCCTGGTAATACAGCTGCAGGCACCAATGGATCCGGTAACGCAGGAAATGGCAGTTCACAAAATACTTCCACGGTTGTCGGATGGTACCAGTCCGGCAATACATGGTATTTCCGCTATCCTAACGGTCAGCCGATCGTTGGTCAATGGCTGAGTTGGAAGGGCAAGTGGTATCATTTTAATACACAGGGGCAGATGGAAACCGGCTGGTACAAAAATGCTTATGGCAGATGGTTCTATCTTGATCCGCATAATGGCGACATGAAAACCGGCTGGAGGCTGATTGACAATACCTGGTATTATTTCAATCCGACAAAGGATGCGAATGAAGGCAGCATGTTCCAAAGCATGATGGCGGATATCAATGGCAAGACCTATTATTTTGATGACAAGGGTCACATGAAGACCGGATGGGCAGGCATCAAGGATGCAAGTGGAATCGAACAGTATTATTACTTTAAGAGTGATGGACAAATGGCGCGTTCCGAGACGGTAGACGGCTTCGCACTCGCCAAGGACGGGAGATGGATCCACTGATACGATCAAGAGTATAGTCATCATATGTATGGAGTTTAACGTAGCTTAATTCATTGCCGTAAATTTAATGCAGTAATTCCGTAGACGGACTTTCATATTTACTTTTTATGTGTTTCTTAGTACATTACTAGGATACAATGGAAAATGAGCTACAATCGCAGGGTTACATTCTCATAAGAGAAGCAGCACCGGAAAGGTAAAGATTTGAAAATAATAGACGCTCTGCATCTTGCATTTGACTATGTAAGAACAGATGAAAACGATAAGGTCGTCGAGAAAACCAGAGCTTTGGATGATATGAGTGTACAAATCGAGGAAGGCAGTTTTGTCTGTATCCTTGGTCATAATGGCTCCGGAAAATCGACATTTGCCAAGCTCATCAATGGTCTTAATCTGCCAAGCGAAGGAACCATCCTTGTCAGTGGTAAGGACACAAAAAACGAGCAGGAAATATGGGACATCCGGAAATCCACCGGTATGGTTTTTCAGAATCCGGATAACCAGATCATCGGTTCCATTGTTGATGAGGAAGTCGCTTTTGGTTTGGAAAACATCGGAGCTTCTACGCGAGACATCCGTAAAGGCGTCTATAAGGCTTTGGAAGAAGTCGACATGAGAGAATATGCAAAAGTGTCTCCTAACCGTCTCTCCGGCGGCCAGAAACAGCGTGTTGCGGTAGCTGGCGTGCTTGCAATGAACCCGAAATGCATTGTGCTGGATGAATCGACAGCGATGCTTGATCCAAGAGGCCGGAAAGAGGTAATGGATACGGTCAAAAAACTGAACAAGAATGATGGCATCACCATTATCTCCATTACCCACTACATGGAAGAAGCTCTGGAGGCCGATTATATCTTTGTCATGGAACAGGGACACTTAAAAATGCAGGGGACTCCAAAAGAGATCTTTTCAAGAGAAGAAGAGGTTGAGCAACTCGGCTTAAAACTCCCGCAGCTTTGCCAGCTGGCAAGATCACTGCGTGAAGGAGGCATGGATATCCCTTTGGGAATCACCTCTGAAGAAGAATTAAAAGAAGCAATTGCAGCTTGCAACAAGAAATAAAGCATTCGATAAATGATTATTAAACTTGATCATGTAAATTACATATATAACCCTGATACGGTTGAGAAAGTCGTTGCGGTCAATGACGTCAATTTGGAGATTGGCGGAGATTCCTTAACTGCGATCATCGGCAGTACAGGCTCCGGTAAATCTACGTTGATTCAGATGCTGAATGGACTTTTAAAACCGACCAGCGGCACCATCTCCTATGATGGCGAAGTCATCTACACAGGAGGAAAAGAGACCAAGGAGCAGAAAAAGCGGATCCGCGATATCAGATGCAGAGTGGGTCTTGTGTTTCAGTATCCGGAATATCAGCT
>DJXY01000181.1 GCA_002449915.1 Oribacterium sp. UBA6992 | reverse complement strand
CGATCACCCGGAGTCCAAGGAGGATCAGCGCCGTCTTCTGCTCCTTCGGAAGCGCTATCCGGATAAAAAATTGCCAAACGGTGTACGGAAGGATAATTTCATCGCATCCTGGATGACAATTCTGATCGAGGGGCGGACAAATCTCCACTTTTATAACCGTCGGAGGATCGAGCGGGAAATCCGCAGATGCTTCACTGCGCTTTGTGTACTTGAGGATACCCCGGATCCGGTGCTGCTGAATGAATGGCGGCAGTTTGCCCATCTATGGATTACGACCTGCGTAAATGACCGGAACTACCAGGCAACCGCATTTGGGATGTTCAGGATGAAGGACCAGACCCTCGCCCGCAAAATTGCAGCGGAAATTAATGAAGTTACTCATGTCATCCCTGCAAAGTTCGGGATCGAAAAGGAGGTCGGACCCTTCCGTGAGATCATGCGGCATGCCTATATCAATATGATTGAAAACGGAGATCAGTACTGGCATGATTTTATCGGCTACTGAGCACTTCTGCTGCCTTTTATAAAATCATCCACATTATCCCTTGTGATTTTCTGATAATCCAGACGGATATATTTTCCGTCCTTAAGTGTTATTCCATCTGTAGTGCCGGTCGTCGCGAGCTGATACGCAAGATCAAACATCGCCTGGGCCTGACCGGCACTGTCGTTAAAGACGGTTCCGTACATTTCACCATCCTTCACTGCCTGCAGACCTGTCTTGGTGCCATCGATGCCCAGTATAATAGGGCGATCCTTCTCCGGTATGTTCTGACTTTTGCAGGCAGCGATTGCTCCAAGTGCCATTTCATCATTGTTGGCAAGCACAAGCTCAATATCTGAACCGTACTGATCAATGAACTGATTCATCTTTGTCTCCGCCTGCGCCTGATTCCAGTTGGCAATGCCATAGCCAAGCTTATCCAGCTTCACACCAAGCTCAACCATACGATTGGCGGAGTTTTCCGAGCGGACGATCGCATCCTGATGTCCGGCTTCTCCCTCCAGCATGATATACTGAATGCTTCCGTCGCCGTTCTTGTCACCGTTTTGACTCCGGATCGCATCTACCGCAAGCTCTCCCTGCATGGTACCCGACTGGAATGCATCCGCTCCCACATAATACAGCTGGTCCCACTGGAGGAGATCCTCCTCAACAAGCTCTCTGTTAAAAAAGATCACCGGAATGCCTGCACTGCGGGCAAAATCAATGATTTCCGTCGGTGCTGTTCTATCTACAAGATTCACACACAGGACATCACAGTCATTATTGATCATCTCCTTAACCTGATCGTTCTGGATCGCCTGATTTCTGGAGGCACCGTACATATTGACCGTAATTTCCGGGCCTCCCTCCGACTGCTTTGCAAACACATCCTGATTAAAGCACTGCATCAGCTCTCCGAGGAAGGTATCATACTCATCATAGAGCGTAACCCCGATCCGTATTTTAGACGGAGTCTTATCTACAGGAGTATAGGCGGCACAGCCCGTCATCATCCCTGCCGCGGCAAAAAGGCAGAGCATACGATGGATATTTTCACAACACAGCGTTTTTTTCACAGATACTTCCCCTCCTATTGCACAATCGGAAACAAAATGTTCTGGTTTTCCTCACGGAAAAGATTCTCCTTATGCACCACGTTGTAGCCTACCTGCCGATCTGTTAAAACCGACATGCGGTTATCCAGCTTTCCCGCAAGATCCGCGAGGCTCTGATAGCCGACACTGAAGTCATCCGGCAGAATCATGCTGCGGATCAGTCCACTGTCAATATAGTACACCAGCTTCTCGCTGCAGCCCGCTCCAAAAAGTACGGTTTTATCCTGAAGTCCCTGATCCGATACATAATCTACTGCAGCCTCCAGGCTTCCGTTGTCGAGTCCGATGAGGATATCTGCCGGATGCTCCTGATCCGCCTCCCGGATCTGTCCTTCTGTATCCCTGCCATACGGTATCTGCCATGTAATCGCGGGATTTCTGTCGGAAACCACATCCATAAAGCCTCGGAGCCGCTCCTGCATCGCTGTCTGCCTGGGATTTCCACTTATAATCCCCATGGACTTTAAGCCAAGCTCATCTCCATAAGCGATAATCAGTTCATTTCCGATCGCCCGACCGATCTCATAGTTATCGGGCGTCACACTCGCGTGGTTTCCCTCCACATCTGGATCTGCCTCCGCTGTAGTATTGATCATGACGATCGGTGCCTTGACAGACAGACGCTGTATGATTTCCTGCGTATCCTGGCTGTCACAAAATTCTGTAATAATCCCGTCCGAGCCATCATTGATTTCCGCTTCCATAAGTCTCACCTGATCCTCAAGCTTATCAAGATAGCTGGTATAAACATAATTGAGGCGAATGTCACTATCCTCCGCTGCCTGCTCCAGACCTGCATGCAGTGTGTTCCAACGGCTCTCTGTGGAATTGCTTACAATCACGGAAATGCGATAGTTTTTCTGTCCATTGCCACGCAGAAGCATAAAAAACGCAATGGCAATAGCTATAATAATGGTCGAAACTGCCGTCACAGTAAAAGGATTTCTCTCTTTCATAATTTCTCTGCTCCTTTCCTGTGATAGCGTCCGCTCTCCAGCAGCCTCTGGTTCTCATCAGTAAACGGAACCGCCGGGAGATGAATGGTTACCGTCGTCCCTTCATCCGGCTCTGAAGCTACCGTCAGACCATAAGCCTCTCCAAAACGAAGCCGGATCCTGTTATGAACATTGAGGAGCCCGACCCCGGATCCATGCCTTGGCGCGCGGCGTGCACCCTCCGGGTTTTCCTTAAGCAGGTTTTCCGCGGCTTCCTTGGTCATACCATAGCCATTGTCCGTGACGCTGATATAAATATCCCCGGAGGAAGCTTCATCTATATCTGCAGGCTCATTTTTATCTTCCTTTCCGTTCTGTGCCTGTGGAGACTCTCCGGTGCCAGGCGCTGCTTCCATCCAGCCGCGGATCACAATCTCTCCGCCGTCATCCTCCTCCATATCTCCAACGCCATAATAAATGGCATTTTCCAGAAGCGGCTGAATAATCAGCTTCACCGTAGCATAATCGCGGATCTGCGGATCAATGTCAAATCGCACGGTAAAGGCATTTTTATAACGGACTTTCTGGATGTTCATATAGTTCTCCGCATGCTTAAGCTCCTGCTCGATCGGAATAATATTCTTACCTCGGGAAAGACTGATGCGGAACAGGCTGGCGAGCTGCGTCACCATAAACACAGCATCCTTGTTATGCTCTCCCTCGATCATCCAGACAATGGAGTCCAATGTATTATAAAGAAAATGCGGATTGATCTGTGACTGCAGGGCATCCATCTCGGACTTCTGCTTCTCCTCCTGCTCCACCACGATATCATGCATCAGCTGGTTGATCCTCTGCATACTGTTTCTAAGCGTCATCCCAAGATGCCTTACCTCCTGTGTGCCGCCCACATAGATATCTCCCGGATTAAGATCTCCGTTTTCCATATTGCGGATCGAATGATTGAGGTCCGTCAGCGGTCGTGAAATACGGCTCGAGATCCTCTGATAAAAGACCAGAATCAGAAGCAGCGTAATGCCGATGATAATTATAATAATATACCGCATACTGCCAAGTCCGAAGCTGTACACACGATGCGGAATCACGGAAATCATCTTCCATCCGGTATAGGATACAGTACTGACAATCACCGTGCGCTTCTCTCCATGAAACACTTCCTCATGCTGCCCATCCTGATAATGCGCCTCACTGATATTGTTTTCCGGGATAATACCGTAGTTAATCTGCATCTGCTTCGGATGGTAAATAATTTTGCCCGAAGAATCCACCAGATACACATACTGCAGCGCACTCTCCTGATTAATCCGGTTCATCATCTGCTCTATGGTTGAATACTTCATATCCACCAGCAGTACACCCATGGCAGGGCTGCCGCTGCGTGTAAGCTCCACGGCGCGGCTCAGGGAAAAAACCCAGTTATAGCGATACGATGTATCATTAAACAAATGCTCTACATAAGGTGTGGAAAAATGCAGATTCTCAGTCTGCTGCATCGCCTTCTGGAACCAGGGCTGCTTAGGAATATTTAGGTCTGCCTTCAGGCTGTCAATCGGAGATGCAGACAAGAGCTCACCATCTGCGGTAAAAAGCGCAATGCTGATCAGATTATCCTTATGTGCCTCATACATGAGATTCATCTCACTTTCGGCGGTTTCCGCATCCATATCCTTGCCTTTGATGACATCATAATAGATTGCGTCAGAAATCCGGCGCATGCTGACAAGATAATCCTCAAGGCTTACAACTGCCTGATCCAGCATCTGCTGTGTGTTTTCAACCGCAACCGTACGCATCCTGCCCGCAAAAACACCATACAAAAGAACTCCCAGGATGATAAGTAACGCTGCAGAGGTTAAGGTAAAGGATGTAAGTATGGTTGTTTGAATCGTATTGGGCAATATGCGTCGGATGTTTGTTTCGGAAAGCAGCTTTCCGATTTTTGTCTGCTTTTTAAGGTTTTCCGGGCTTTTTTTCTGCTCCATTTATGTCCTTCTGTGATTCTGTAGCTCCGGCATCAGCTCTTCTGTGCCTTATATTTAGATGGAGACATGCCGAATTTCTTTTTAAAGGCATAGCTGAAATAATTAGGATCAGAGTAGCCTACGGCTTCCGCAATGACATAGGTTTTCTGTTCCTCATCAAGGAGCATCCTGAGTGCCTGCTCCATCCTGTAATCTGTCAGAAAATTAATAATGGTCTTACCTGTTTCTCTCTTAAAAATTGTAGAAAAATAGGCAGAGCTGACTCCAAGATATCCGCAGATCTGCTCCACGGAGAGGTTCTGATCTCCATAATGCTCATGCACGTAGTCCTCCGCTCTCATGACGATCGAGCGTGTAGAGCTGATGCGGTTTTCATTCATAGCTTCCCGGATCTTAAGAGCTGTAGCTTCGAGCCAATGCGCAAGCTCCGTAAGATCCATACGTGTCACCTTTTGATATAAATCACTTTCTCTGCCAAAAATCAGGTCTGCATCGAGCTGACTTGCCTTTAATAATTTATGCAGTTCTGAAACCAGATCCATGACAAAAAAATGATAATCCTGGATGCTCGGATTTTTAGGTGCACAGGCAGCGATAAAGGCAGAAACAGCTGCTTTGACTTCCTCTGCTCCATCCACCTTGATACTTTTTACAATACTTAAAAAATACTGGTCCCAGTCTCTGCTGACATCCTCACCGGTATGATCCTCCGGAGCGATTTCTGTAATATTGATTGCCTTGCCCCGTCCATAAATAACACGGTAGGAAATTGCCTCTCTGGCGCCTCCGTAGGATAGGGGAAGCTTGCGGATCTCTGAAACAACCTTGCCGATTCCGACACTGATGGTTGCTCCCGCCACATGCTTTGCAAGCCCTGACAATACCTCACAATCATCCGTAAGCTCCGTGATCTCTGTCTCGGTACGAAGCTGTGCAATCATAATGACATTGCCGAGATACGAAAAAAATCTTGCATTCCATTTCTTCGCAAGCTGCTCCTCCGCAAGCTTCCTTACAGACATCGTAATGAGCAGCGGATTGATCCCTGCCGGTGATAAGGACTGACTGTTATGGATCACTACAACACTGTAAAAAGGACCGTCGAGGCTTACCTGATAGTCCATCATTTCCCGTTGCAGCGTCTGCTCCGAGACTCTGCCCTCGATCAGAGAGGTATAGAAGTTTTCCTGCAGGATCGGGAGACTATCCATATAATAATGCTTCAGCTTGTTAATGTTCTGTTTCTCGCTGAATTCCTGATCCAGTGCCTGATGAATCCTTTTAAAGAGGTCCGAAAGCTCTCCGGCATCAATGGGCTTAAGGATATACTCCTCTGCCTCAATCCGGATTGCCTC
>DJXY01000029.1 GCA_002449915.1 Oribacterium sp. UBA6992 | reverse complement strand
TAGAATCTTCAGGGTCTGTGTATTGTTTAATCTTGAATTTTCAATGTACCGTTTGCTTGTCTCTTGCGACAGCTTGTATATTCTACTAAACTGTACTGCGTTTTGTCAAGCACTTTTTTCTCATTCGTTTGATTTATTTCTTTCTGTTTCTTTAGAAAAAAATAAATCTCTGTCTGAGACAGATATATACTCTATCATCTCATTTCAATTCTGTCAACGAGATTTTAACAATTCATGTCAGTTAATATCAGCCAAAAATAACATCTGAAACTATCCTATATCCCAGAAATCATCTACGCTCCGATCATCGCGCGGAAAATACGCGTGATGACATTCGCCTCTTTAAGATAGTTAAGCCACCCTGGACGGCTGATCTGCTCTCCGATCCCTATGGTAATCGGGCTTTCCGGCAATATCCCTATGAGTATCATCAGTACCCAGATATAAAGGATTGCCTGTACAATGCCAAGCATGCCTCCAAGTGTGCGGTTGATCATATTAAGCCCCGGAGCTCGCATCACATAATCGAGAATTTGCAGCACGATTCGCACCACTAGATGGATCAAAATGGAGAGTGCGATAAAAAGCAGGATTGTAATAATCAAAGATGAGATTTTATCCGCAAGGAAATCCGTAAAGCGGTCCAGTCCAATCATCTGATAAAACAGATCTATGTTTTGATTTACGATTCCTTTACTCTGGTCAACTGCTGCTGCGTCCGGGAGATTGCCGGAAGCCGTATCAGCTCCGCCGGAAAACAATATGGCATTAACGCGATGATTGATCCATGTATTAAGCCTTACATTTCCTATCGCCCAGCTGCGGGCATATGGAAGGATCAGCTTGGTACATACCAGGGATATCACAATAGAAACAAAAGAGACTGACATACGTATCAGTCCCTTTTTATATCCATATACAAACATTGCTGCCATAAATATAGCAGCAATGCTTTCCAGCCAGTTTACTCTTATAAAGTCAAGTGCTTCCGTCATCAGCTGATAAAATTCTCCTCACGTAATATGAGCTTGTCATCCTTATCGTATTTTGGATGAAATACACCTGCAAGCTTCTTGCCAAGGGATGGCTTCTCAGCTTTGTCTGCTGCTTCCTCGATCAACTGTTCGGCACTTGCCTTATTAAGAGGCACACCGTCCTCTTCCATGAGCTCAATCCTTTCATATAAGGCAAGTACGGTCTTACCCGGCATAACACAGTCGATCTGCTTTGCATAGCTCTGCGCATAGGTTGCAAAATCATCCATGCTCATCTCTTTATAGTAATCTGCCGGGAGATCCGGATCCACTGGAGCATTTTCCTCCATTTCTTCCGATTCTGCTGCCATATCCGGTTCATAATCCGATGCGTCCTCCGTCTCCTCATTTTCTGAAGCATAAGACGCATCTTCCGAAAGCCTTTCATCCTCATGAGCAAAATGTTCGTCTGTAACGTCTTCCGAAGCTGCTTCTATCTCCGGACGCAGGTTTTCACTATGCTCCGGGGCAGATACTGTATTGTTTTTCATCCTGATATCATCACCGGATCCAGCAGGTTCTGCTGCGTGATAAGCTTCCCTGACCGGCTCCTCCTGAGAAGTGCTTTCCTGCTTATCCAGATCGACATCCTCCAGAAGCTCCTCCTCCGGTTCTTCCTCAGCATCGGATACGAGATCAAACTTTTTAATAAAGAGCGGACGATCCTCTGCCATACGGTCAAAGTGATCCACCACATCCACAAGCACAACGGAGGATGCATCCTCAGCCGCATCAATATAATCCGATATTTCATCCACAACAGAGTATTTAAGATCTCCCGCGGACTCGACGATCAGGTCTCTCCCGCGAAGCTTTGGTATAAATACCTCAAAGCCCTTTTCATTGAGCTTCTCTGCATTGGTTTTAGCTACCTTAAACTGATATCCGTATTTCTCATGGAAATACTTGATCTCATCCTTGGCAATCCTGAGACCATCCTCCAGAGATTTTGCCTCGATAATCATATGATAGCTGTTAAACTTCCGGATCTGCCGTGGAATCCGGGTGACCGGTGCATTTTTCTGCACATCCTGGTCTACAATCTGCTCTCTGGATGCATAATGCTCCGGGGCGGATTCCTCCTGAACCGACGGTTCTTTTTCTACGTCTGAGGAAGATGTAGTTTCCACGTCAGAAGCATTCGCAGAAGCCTCCTCCGTATTACGCTCTGTTAAAGAGGAATCGTCATCTGAAGAAGCCTGATCTACGGAAGCCGTTTCAGATGTCACCGCAGGCTTTTCCACATACGCATCGGCATCTCCATACTCCTTTGATACTCTCTCGAGCTTTGCCTCGTACTTATCACGGTTTTCCACCTGGTCCATCTGCTGCTTTGTCAAAGGCTGATACTTAAGCTTAAGCTCCATGGCTTTATCCACATACTTGCCAAGCCCAAAGAGAAGCATGATTTTATCACAGGTCTTGACGCATTCCTCTTCCCGTCCTGCTTCATCATACAGGGCAGCAAGCTCATAAAGCCACTTTTCATCAAGCTCTGTCGATGTATACTGCTCCAGAGAACTGATCAGCTGATCCGGCTTGGCGCCCTTTGCCTTAAGAATCTTATAGCGTAATAGATACTGACGGGCGTCCTCGGGACAAACCTCGCAAAACTCATTATAAAACTCCTGTGCATCGCGGAGTTCTCCTGACTCTACGGAAATCTCCGCGAGCTTAAAAAGGAATCTCTTACCGACCGGCGCCCGGTCAAAGGCAAGCAGAAGGATATCCTTTGCCTCCTGATACTCCGTGTTATGCTCGTAGATATCTGCGACCGAAGCCAGGAGATTGGCATTGCGGACACGTCTCCAGTCAATTGTGTCCGCAATCTGCATGGCAGTTTTGTAATCCCCCTGCAGAGTCATCTTACGCATCTGCTCTGCCTTTATATTAAACTCATACTTATCCATTGGTTTCTCCTCATCTGAAATACATGGCCAGTACGGAATCAGAGGGTAACTCTGCCATCCAGTGCTCTCAGCAATGTAACTTCATCAATATTTTCTATATCCCCGCCAACCGGTACACCGGAGGCAATCCTGGATACCTTGATGCCTAACGGTTTGATCAGCTTGGTAATGTACGTCGCTGTCGTTTCTCCCTCCAGCGAGGAATTGGTGGCAATGATGACCTCCTCGACATCCCCCTGAAGTCTCGCCATCAGCTCTTTCAGGCGAATGTCCTCAGGGCCGATACCTAGCATGGGAGAAATCGCTCCGTGCAGCACATGGTATGTACCATTATACTTCCCGGTACGCTCATATGCACTCATATCTCTGGAATTTTCCACTACCATGATCTGCCTGTGGTTTCGTTCCTCGGAAGCACAGATCGGACAGATCTCCGCATCCGTAATGGTGCAGCAGATCTTACAGTAATGGATATTGGCTCTTGCCTTAACAATGGCATCCGCGAGGGACTCTGCCTGCTCTCTGGGTGCATTGATAATATGAAATGCCAGACGCTGCGCGCTTTTTGGTCCTACTCCAGGTAAACGTGAGAGCTCCGAAATCAGGCGGGATATATCCTTGGAAAAATATTCCATATCAGAAGCCTAAGCCCCCGGTCAGCTTTCCCATAGAATTTTGAGAATCTGTTTCCATATCCTGAAGTGCCTGATTTACCGCAATCATAATCATATCCTCGAGAGTTTCCACATCCTCCGGATCCACCGCGGACGGATCCAGCGTTACCTTTGTGAGCTTCTTTTCTCCGGACACTGTCACCTTGACGGCTCCGCCACCGGCTTCAGCTGAATATTCCTTTTTGGAGAGCTCCTCCTGTGTCTCCTCCAGCTTCCGCTGCATTTTCTGATACTGTTTCATCAGATTGTTCATATTCATACCAGGCATACCGCCCGGAAAACCACCTCTTGCCATATAGGCCCTCCCTGTAAAATCAATTTGTATTATTGCGTCTCATCCTCGGGATCTGCCAGCGCATGCTCCTCCATATCCACGGTTTCCACTTCAAAGTGGATTTTTTCCGCGAGCTCCTCATCCTGTACATAGATGGTATTTCTGGAGGCATCATTGTCTGCAAATACCGCGTGAAACTCAATATCCTTTTTATATTTTTCCGAAACCACACTCTGAACCTCTCTGAGCGCTGCTTCGGAAGAAATCATATCATACCCAGAATGACTTTTGGTATAAATAATCATTCCGTTTCCGGCTCGATCCGGATTTACCCAGGAATTTGAAAACGCCGTCCGGAGCAGACCGTCCGGCATCGCAGATGCGATATTTTTCCAGTTCTTTTTTAAAAGCATCAGATCCTCAAACTGTGCTTTAGGAAGCTTTACCCTTTCCTCAGAGGGCTGCGGCTTTATCTGTGGCAGTGAAGCTCCCGAGGTGGTAGCTCCCGCAGGTTGCATCGCTGCCCCCATAGAAAAGGCTCCGGAACCAATGCCCTGAAGCTTCCTCTCAAGAGCATCAATCCTTGCATTGACACCCTCCGGTGTAACATCTGTTTCCGTATACGCAAGCTTCATGAGCGTTGTCTCGATCAGAACCCGCTTCTGCATGGAATATCTCAACTGATTGCAGAGCTCCGAGAGCATACGGATATACCTAAGCAGCTCGTCAATCGAAAACGATCCGGCATCCTCTCTTAGCCGCGTAAGATTTTCCCTGGACATATCCACAAGTCCATGGAGATCATCCACCGTTTTTGCCATCAGCATGTTCCTGACATAGTAGAGAAAATCCGCCGCAAACTGCGACAATTCGCGACCCTGCTCCACCATTTCCGCTACAAGCTCCATGGTTTTGTGGATATCCCGTCCGCGGAGCGCACGCACAAGCTCTGAAAAAATCCGGATATCCACAGCGCCCAGGATATTGAGCGCATCTTCATATGTAATTCTCTTATCAAACTGAAAGGCGGAGCACTGATCCAGGAGACTTACGGCATCTCGCATGGATCCATCTCCCACTCGCGCAATATAATGCAGCGCATCATCCGTAATATCAATCTGCTCTGCATCGGAAATCTCCCGCAGTCTTCCGGCAATCACCTCTGTGGAAATCCTCTTGAAGTCATATCGCTGGCAGCGGGACAGAATGGTAATCGGAATCTTATTGGGCTCTGTTGTAGCAAGCACAAAGATGACGTACTCCGGCGGCTCCTCCAGCGTTTTTAAAAAGGCATTAAAGGCACTGGTGGAGAGCATATGCACCTCGTCGATAATATATACCTTGTATTTACCATCCACCGGAGGATATGCCACCTGGTCCCGGATCTGGCGAATGTCATCGACGCCGTTGTTGCTCGCGGCATCCATTTCGATAACATTCATGCTGGACTCACTCAGGATCGCCCGGCAGGATGGGCAGGCATTACATGGATTTCCATCCACCGGATGCTCACAATTTACCGCTCTCGCCAGAATCTTGGCAACGGAGGTCTTACCTGTTCCACGTGTGCCGCAAAACAGATAGGCATGACCGATTCTGCCGGTTTTAATCTGATTTTTAAAGGATTCGGTAATCGGCTCCTGCCCTTTTACCTCGTCAAAGGTCCTGGACCTCCACTTTCTGTATAATGCAGTATAGCTCAATGTTTTACTCCATGTACTGAATCAACTGCCAGCAGCCGCCAGATACTCAGACTTCGTCACCAAAGCTGATGCCAACGGCTCTTGCGTCCTTGATGATCTGAGATTCCGGTTCCACAGTCTTTAATTTGCCGGCAATTTCCGCAAGCGGTACACTGACGATCTCATTATTGACAAGCGCCACCATGTTTCCAAAGCTTTTCTTCTGGATCAGCATTGCAGCCTCCACGCCAAATCTTGTCGCAAGCACCCGGTCATAGGCCACCGGTGCGCCGCCTCTCTGCGTATGTCCTGGTACCGTTACACGCACTTCAATCCCGGTTTTTTCAAACACCTGATCCGCAAGCTCATAGGAAACAGACGGATAGATCTTACCCTCCGAGCGCTTTTTCTTAAGCTCCTTTTTACTGAGGATCGAGTTTTCATAGGAAATCGCTCCCTCTGCCACTGCAATAATCGAGAACGGGGAACCATGACTGTATCGCTCCTGTATCTTGCTGCAGACTGCGTCAATGTGATACGGGATTTCCGGGATAAGAATGATATCAGCGCCTCCGGCAAGACCTGCATATAATGTCATCATGCCAACCTTATGTCCCATAATCTCTACAATAAATACTCTCTTATGTGAAGCTGCTGTTGTGTGAATGCAGTCTATCGCATTTGTTGCCACACTGACCGCTGAATGAAATCCAAAGGTCATATCTGTACCCCAGAGATCATTATCAATGGTTTT
>DJXY01000216.1 GCA_002449915.1 Oribacterium sp. UBA6992 | reverse complement strand
AGGTCATTACATATTGTCTAAAGCCTTATTTTAAGCCATTTCCGGGCTTTCGCAGAGCTTTCCGGATGAGTTTTCGATATTATAAGACCGGATCACTTCATCCATGCTCTGCAGGAAGCTTCAGCATTATAAAAACGATAATAGAAGCTCCACCAGCTCTTTTACAGACGCAAGCATTTTGTCAAACGCGCCGTAGCGATAGAAGCATAGAAACAGCATACCTACCGGTACTGCAAAAATCATACCGGCAAGACCATAAAATTTAAAGCCGAGATACAAAAATAAAATCGTCATAAAAGGAGGAAGCCCCATGGTATCCCCCATGATCTTGGGCTGCATAAACTGACGGACGATCTGCGTAGCGACATAAATCACCAAAAGCCCCAGGGCTTCCAGAAATTTACCGGAAAAAAGATCCATCACGATCCAGGGCCAGAATATAAATCCGACGCCAAACATCGGCAGAAAATCCAGAAAGGCAGTAAGAAGTGCAAGCGGGACAGCAAAACGTACCCGTAAAATCAGGAGACCAATTGCAAGAACCAGAAACACAACGAACATAATCTGAAACTGTGCCAGCAGCCAGCCTTGCAGAATTTTGCTTATGTCTCGTTTCAGCAGCTTTCCGTACTGGAAAAATCGTTCCGGAACCCATTTACGGATATTTTCTTTATATACGTCCCCATCCTTGGAAAACAGGTATGCGGAAATAATGGTCACTACGGCATATACGAGCAATGTCGGCAGGCTTCTTACCACATCCAGAGAAATGGAGGCAACCGGGCTGGAAGCATTGGCGATAAAGTCTGATGCGTACTGGTTAAAGTTACTTTCCAGATTAGACAGTGCTTTGGAAGCCATGTCTCCATAGGATCCGGGCAAAAGGTGATGTAGAACGTCCTGATGCTCGGCGATCATTTCGTTGATTGTCAGTGAAAGATCCTTATAAATGGAAGGAATGGAGACAACAAAATCCCGTATTGCATGTACCAGAAGGTTACCTGCATAATATAAAAGCAGACCGATCAGCAGAAACAAAACGACAATGATGACAAGCGAGGCATGCTTCCGCTGCATGAGATGTGTTTTCTGATGCAGCAGCCGTATAAATGGAGCTGCAATTACAGAAATCAGAAAGCCAAGGAGAAATGGAAGAAAAAACACAGCTATCCTTGGCAGAGCCATTACCAGCAGACCGAGGATAGCAATCGGAATGATAATATTGGCAATCAGTTTCAGATAGTGGTTCAATTCATTTCCTCCTTATAAGTATGCGGATCTGGAACAACAGGTAAAGGCACACACTGCATCCCAGATAGAACCAGGTTGCTGCATTGGAAAACCAGGTTGTAAAAAATGAAAAAAGAAGGTAAAAGGCAAGCTGTGCAAAAATAATTCTGGAAAAAGGATTTCGGTCATGATGAATTTCCTGAGTAATGCATCCGGAACATAAGCCGAGAACTCCGCCCAAAAGCATCACTCCCCATATCCCAAAATCATAATATGCATCATAGATCAATGTCAATGTCGTAAGCTCTGCCTTGGTGGTATAGAGTGGAAAAGCAAGCTGCATGGGTATAAAATACTTTATCCCACTGAGCGTTACCAGGGGATACAGCATTTTTATCCCGTGGGTATGCTCGCTGAGATGCTCTGTCATGACATTAAAATTGTCATAATTGTTGGCAATATACATGTAGGGCTGTGTAATAAAAATCGGTGTTGCCGGATTTTTCATTTCAAATATTTCATTAAGATACGTAACGGAATGCGCCCGGGCAATCGTAATCATGACATATACAAGGACCATAAGTACAGATAATATCAGGACCTGCCAGGGCTTAAGACGCCTGCCGCCAAGCATCAGGGTAAATACCATCAGGATGACGGAAAAAAGAAACTGAAAACGGGAAACGAGCAGAATCGTAAGAAGCAGTGAGAAAAAAATACCTGCTGAACTTATCAGATCTGCATGCTGCTCCTCAATCGCCAGAATGGAGATGGACGGAATTAAGATCACAAGTGTCGTAAAATAATGGATTCCCTTCAGATGAAAGTATGAATACGCATGTGGCATGTCTTTTGTAAAAAAAGGAATGAATCCAAGCTTGTATGCTTCGATAAAAAAGCATACCCAGGTGATGACAACAAGGCAGAGGATACAGTGCTTATAAAAGCGAATGCTGTCCGCATGAAGTAAAGCATTCTGCGCCATATGCTCATGCGAGCGATTCACCTGCTCAGGCAGAATCCCTCCGTCTTTTCTTTTATGCAGATACCGCTCCATGAGAGTAGATGTGATATAAAACACAAGATACATGAGATAGAAAGACAGCCAGGTTTCCCAGGTCCATATGGTACTGAGTTTGCTTAATTTAAAGCATGCGATGCCTTCCCCGCCAATCAGTCCAAGGGCAAGAAATCCCCTCAGGTTAAGGAGCATCCCGGATCGATGATATTCGCGGAAATAGAGAAAAACAGCAGCAATAATCAACGAAGCTCCTGACAAGAGCAAAAAGCCTGCCCTTGTCAGAATTACTCCTATGATGTACGCCGCTGTAAAAATGAAAATATCTGTAGTCATGCTGTTTCTGTTATATCATGCTTTTCTGTCAGCCTGTGATTGCAGCCGAAGCTTCACTATGCTCTGAGCCCGTGGATTTGGTCTGCTGATCTCCGGGCTCCCGGATGCCGGATACCGCTTCACTTGTTTCTGCAGGAGCTTCTGATACTGACGTTTCCGGCAATGTCGTCTCTGCCACTGTAAAATGCGGAATTTCTGCAGAACTTTCCGCTGTTGTAGTACTTTCCTCTTCTGTCTCCGGTATTTTTTCTATCCGAACCGTGACAATAACCTCCGCATTTGGCTCTGCCAGCTCAATACCGCTGGGCAGATAATCCTTTAACCGGAAGGTCTCTGTAACGGAATCTGTAGCACCTGAGATATCAATGGTTGGAAGCTCAAACACTGTCATCTGGTCAATGATACCGGGAGCACCTGCCAGAATTTCTGACTGTGGAGAAACGGTAGTGCTCTCATACTGATAGCCTGTAGCCGGAGTACCGGTCACGGAAGGCAGGAGGTTAATGGATTTTTTCTTATGCAGCGTAACGGAATAATGCACGGACTCAGTAGAAAGTGTTACATCATTTAATGTAATGGCATTTCCATTGGCGTCATATAAAACCGGCTTTGCTGTAGCATCCTTGTTTCCGGTGAGTCCATTGACATCGACGCTGATTCCGACACTGGAAATCCGTCCGATCTGAGATTCCGGTCCTGTGACGTAAACCGTTTCCGGACTGAGTATGATACTGGAAACCGCATAGCCATCTGCAGGATTACCGCTCTGGTGCACCTTAAGGTCAAATTTCTTCTCCTGAATGTCTTCAAGCGTCACGTGAATCACGGTTGGACGGACCGTAACATCATCTACGGTATTTTCCTTACTTGCTGCGACATTAACATATACCGGCACTGATCCGGTAATGGAATAATCCTTAAGATCAATGTAAGCATGAAAATCATCGGCACTGATTGTCGCCGCCTGATCTGTCCGTACCTTATAGCTTATGGTAACCGTGTTGCGGTCTACACTCCATTTTTTGTTTTCCGCATTAAAGGTGTCCGTGCTTTCGATGTCAAGATTTACCGTCTGGGTTCTTGTGATTTCCGGGCGGGAAACATTCACAACAATCAGCCAGATCAGGATGGCAAGAAAAAAGCTCAGAAGCTTAAGAGAAAAATTATCACGAAATGCTTTGAATTTCATGGTCTTCTCTCCTCCTTCCCGGCGCGAAACAGTCTGAAACGGCTGCCGGACCTTTTATCCTTGTCATCCGTCTCCTTTTCCACCGGAAGATAGGACCTAAGAGCCTCTGCATCAGGCACACGGATCAGATGACCGCCTACGGCAACGGATACCTTGCCGGTTTCCTCTGAGACAACAACGGTGACAGCATCCGTGTTTTCTGAAACTCCGAGGGCAGCTCTGTGCCTGGTTCCATAATCCTTGGAGATTTCTGCATCCGATAATGGCAGGTAACAGGTTGCTGCTGTGATTTTGTCCCCTACAATTACAACCGCACCGTCGTGCAGGGGCGTGTTTTTTTCAAAGATATTAATCAGTAATGCTGCACTGACAATACCATTGATCCGGATCCCTGTGTCCTCAATTTCTTTTAGTGGCTGGTTTTTCTGTATTACAATCAGGGCACCGGTTTTCTTTTTAGCCATTTCAAATGTAGCTTTGATAATTTCATTAATTGTGGCTTCTTTGGTGTTTTTGATATCATCAATGGCGAGCAGATTTGTAATGAAGTTCCTGGATCCCAGCTGCTCCAACGCCTTCCTGAGCTCAGGCTGGAAAATAACAATCGCGGCGGTAACCGCAAGTGTACCGACGTTCTCGATCAGCCACATGATGGTTTTTAACTGAAAGATTGCAGCAAGAGCGATAAAGGCGGCAATAACGATCATGCCTCTCAGTAGCTGCCATGCATGGCTGCTTTTAATCCACAATAAGCATTCGTACACAAAGACTGTCAGAATGATAATCTCCACAGCTCCTGTCACCCCAACCGGAGGCAGCAGGCTGGTCCAGCTTTTCAGTTTTGTGAAAATATCAGACACTTCTATACTCCTTCTCTATCGTCAGCAGTCATTGTTATGATTTGGTCCCTGTGTCATGCTCTGATGCCTTTAGCTTTGGTACAGCCTTGACATAATAAAAATAGTCATCATCCTCAAATTTGACCCGTTCGGTACGTTGATAATCCGCGCCATGAAAGGTCAGCACATAGAGCACAAGGATAAAAGCCGATATCAGTAAGGAACCGAGTGCATTTACCGGATGAAATGCAGCTTTGATGTATTGGAATCCGGCAAGCTCTACGGCAAAGGCTGTAATGAGCCCAGCAGATGCAGCAATTTCCCATGCATAATTTATCTGCAAACTGCTGATGACATACACCACAAGTATTGCCAGTATGAAGGCGAGCGCAGCTACAATCATGGCATGGTTGTTAAAAAAGGAAAGAAAAATATCAGCATACTGCGCTGCCATTTCCGTCATGTCTCCTGCTTTGGTGAGTGTAGAAGCATTCGCGGCAGCGTATGTAAGATAATAATACATCATTACCCCGATCGTTGTAGGGATGATCGAGATAAATCCTAGTGATAATCCAGCGGCAACCGGGATAACATACGGAATATGCAATATAAAGGCAAGCGGAACCAGGACAATCAGGATCGCATGTTTTGCCTGAAAGGTCGTCTGAAGCAGCGCAGCAATTAAAAAGATTACAAGGGTTACAGCTGTAAACTCCAGGGAAATCTTATATAAGCCGCCCAGCATAAACATTGCAGCAAATACCGTGATTCCAGTCCAGGGCAGAAAAGAGCACAATAAGGCAGCTGCCAGCAATACCAGGGGATTTCTGACGAGACCTGCGGATCCCAGATGGCTTCCGACCATAAAGAAAATGATAAGGGAGACGATAGCTTTGCAAAGAGGAATCAGCCAGTAATCATATTTCCGATAAATGTTTTCAAGAGTGTCTCTATACTGAAGTAACGGGGTCATGATTGCCTGCCTCCATGGTTCTTTGTTTGACCGG
>DJXY01000172.1 GCA_002449915.1 Oribacterium sp. UBA6992 | reverse complement strand
TTAAGAAAGTCCTCTTTGTTTTCTCCAGTCAGCTGAAAAAGTTCATCCATGGAAATGGAATCCACACATGTCTCAGCAATATTGTATCTGGCGCCGGTTTCCCAAGCATTCATCCACTCTTCTACACCAAAAGGTTTGATATTCATTTTATCCTCCTGTAAAAAACGAAAGGACATCCAAAGCTCTGCCTTATAACGCTGAACGCGCCGTACCTACGGCATAAGCTCTGAATGTCCTTTACACTCCACCCGGTGGTGGAGAAAACAAAATATGAAGTTGATACTAAAATAGCATAGATTCCGCCGCTGTCAAGTGGCATTTTTATTTCTTATGCCTCATGCACCCGCTTTCCGGTCATTCGGTCAATGGTCATTACAAGCATGTTTGCTCTGGCACCATCTTTGATCACTTCATTTTCTGCGGCTTCCGGCGTCGGATAATATTTAAGTGCAAGCTTCCGTAAAATAGCAAGAGCAGTAGCTTTATCCTCTACAATTTCGAGATGCCCAAGACAGATTACACTCTGGATAGTCAGTGCCCAGTCTCCCTGCTTCCGATATCCCTGGTCCATGACAGTAAAGCAGACTTTATTGTCGGCTGCCATCAAATCTAATTTCAGCCCCTCTTTAGCACCATGAAAATAAAGCTTGCCATCCTCCTCATTATAGAACTGGTTCAGCGGGATAGCGTAAGGATAGCCGTTTTCCCCATGAAATGCCATCACTCCTCTCGGTGCATTTTTCAGCACTTCTATGCATTCCGCCTCTGTGATCTCCTGTTTGAACCGCCTCATTTTACGAAATTCATCCATCTTAAATCTCCTGCCTAAAAATCCTGCCTTCAAAATCTTGCATAAGAAACATCATCGCCGCGCTCCGTACATCTAAGGAGCGCAGCGATGATGTCAATGTAAGTTACGACACTAAAAACCTAAATCAGCCAAATAAACTGTTCGCTGCGATACCACCTGCGACACCTGCGATCGCAGTTGCAGCAAGTATACAAGGTAAAATTGCAAAAACCGCATTGATGACAATTACTGCGATCACGGCTGCTCTCATCCGTATGTTTTTGTCGCCATTACTTGCCGAGAAGGCAACCATGCCCAGTAAGATGGACCATGCAGTAAACAACGCCTGATAAAAGAGCAACGCAAGCGTCTTGGAAAACAGTCCAAAAAGGAATGCGGCGATCAGGAACACACTTCCCGGCAGAGTGACCAATGACAAAGCTTTAAGGATTTGTCCATAGGTATGATTGCCGCCGGTAGCCGTCTTATCCAGTAAATATATCACAAGTGCTGATATCAGTACATTGATTAAAACAACAATCATGATAAAAAATGATAGCAGAAATCCATAGGAACCACCGATAAGATCGGTTATAACCGGGATCTGGAAATAGATCCCAAGCAGCAGAAAGATCAGTAACAAATGTACACCACCTGCGGTGAATGCTTCTGCTCCGTGCTGACCGTTCAGCACTGCGGTAATTGTATCTGCTGGCTTTAAAAAGAAATTCAAGGCAAATACTCTGGATTCGCCTGCAAGTTTCTTGATTTCAGCAGCTTGCTGACTGTTTTTCATGTCATTGAACTGTGCCTGCGCTTTGGACGCTGCATTCCCCATTGCAGTGCGCATATCCGAAGCTGAACTTCCGGATGTTGTACCTGTCGAGGTTCCCTGCTCTGCAGAATTTGATGTTTCCTGAGAAGCTGTGTATTGATTTCCCTGTGCTGCCTGAGACATTTGGGAAGCTGAATTATTATTTTCTGCTGAAGCCTTCTGCGCTCTCTGCATAGCAGCTTCTTCTTTTAAGAACTCCGCGCAGTCGCATCTGCCATTGACCAATTCTTTACCACAAAATCTGCAATACTTTGCCATACTCTGCTCTCCTCTTTTATTATCCATCAATATGATTTCTTAAAAATGTGCAGTTGTTTCGCTCTACTTCACTAAATTGCTGATCGGTATTGAACTGGCTGTTTACAATCGTAGGCTGGTACCAGTCAAAGCCTTTAAAATAGTCCTGTAATTTCTGGCTTTTAAAGATATAGCCATGTTCCGCGTATAAAGTATTGATTGCAAGCTGCAGCTGATCTTTGCTTAAACTTGCGATGTCTGCATCGGTCAATGCACGACTACTGATATCCGGAATCAGGTTTCTGGGATCATCGCCATTCGCGGTTTGAACATACGCTTCTGATGATTTTTCTGTTTCAGGTGCAGATGCAGTTGTGGGGGCGGTTGTTGTATCCTCTGTTTCTGTGGAAGCCATGCTCTGCTGCGTTGTATCTGCTGCGGTGCTATCCTGCAGAGTCGAAGCTGCGGACGCGTCCGGAACACCGGCGCCATTTACATTTGCATCATAAGTATATTTGTCGACGTTGGATGCGACAAAATCATTATAGGCATCATCCAGAGATAAATATCCCGTGTGATAAACGGAAATGTAGTCATTACCATCCGTAGTTGGGAATTCCATGCTTGAACTGCTGCCTGTGCTGTAATCAGACAGGTCGAGATCGCAGTTTCCATCCGGATCCACCTCGATATTATAAAAGATGCAAGGCCAGTAAATACTCTGTGTACTATCAACTTGTCTGCCCCAGTAGTTTTCATCTTTATAGTGGATGTCCTGCTTAAATAACAGCATGAGGATATTATGATAATTGGCATACATATTTGGCTTTGCAACCAGCAGATACTCTCCCACATAGCTGGAGTCGGCAAGGTTTTCCGCTGATGACCAGTTCCTTGCAATATCTGTCTGCATGATGTCCTTTGCCTGATTTTTCATCTGTTCCAGTGCCTCAGCAGAAATATCAGATAGCGAAGTCACATACTTTCCAAGACCGGAAACAGTAATTTCTTTGGTGAGGGATGACGGGATTTTGCCATACTGTGTTGCAAAGTAGGTTGTGAGATCCGAGCTGCCATAAGGAAGTGAACATTTTAATACGACGGTATCTCCATTGGACAGACCATCCGACGGATCCAGCGAATATCTAAGATCCTGCTGTTCATCCGCTTTGGCTCCACTATTGTCGATGACCGCCTCACCATCCGGCTCCACGCCATTAAACTCAACGGTGACATTAGCAAAAGGATCAAAGCTTTCCAGCTCTTGTAAACCATTGACAGTAAATTCCTGATCCTTGTATTTCAGCTTAACGCGATACATTTTTTCAAAACTGTCTGCGTCAAAATTCCATGTATAGGTCACGGTGTCTCCGTTGGACAGGTTCTCGGTTTTATCAAGTGTGCCTGTGAAATAATAAGATGCAACGGAATCGACAAGATCTGACCCCAACTGTCCTAGTACACCCAGGGAATCCAGGCGATTCTTTGCTGCTTTTGTCTTCTTTTTGAGAACTTTACCATAATCTTTATCAAATTTATCTGAATCAAAATTTACGGAAGCGGTTCCGTACTTGTTATATCCATCAAAGGATACGGTCAGATATTTGTTTAAATTGATGGATGGACGATGTGTAACTACTCCTATGATTACAAGGGCCAGAACAATCGCTGCAGCTACGATACCGATCACAATCTTTTGGTTGCCACCGTGTTGCTTGCCGGAACCTGCCTCGCCGCTCTCGGTGGCTCTGTTAACGCGATTGCCACTGAACTCGTCTACGTCTTTGGCAGGCTTGGCAGGTTTAACAGCTCGTTGGATATTTTCATCTGCATGTCCTGGTGATGGTGTTGTCTTATCATGTTCCGGCTCCAACTTACTGCCACATTCCGGGCAGAACAAAGAATGATCCGGGATTTCTTTACCACAATGTTTACAAATCATAATGAACCCCCCTTAATAAAAATTTCATACTCTATTAAGAATTATAGGTTCAGGTTTTGTAAATGAAAACAGCTAATGACCGTGCATAAGAAATGTTTATGGAAAAATAATATTAATAGAAATGTTTTTGGAAAACATCTAAATCAGCTGCGTATCTATCACCCTGCAGCGGTCGCCGAGGAGCTTTTTGGCTTTGTCAGCATCCTCGGCATGTACATCAATGGCATAAAAATTACTGTCCTTGGTTTTATCACCGGCAAACTGCTGGATGTCAATGAAATTGCTCCCAAAGCTTGCTGTGTTCCGTGCCATCTCGGAGTCTCTCGTCTGGCACCATATCCCGGCATTTTTAAGGCGCGAGGCATAGAGATCCCGTTCCCGTTTGTCATGCGTTTTGTATATTGTTACCTTACGGTGACCCTTAGAAAAAAGATCAGTAAACATTTTCTACTCCCCGGAGTGTCATCTCGAGGAGATCGCTGACGGCCTCCTCAAGCTGGGAAATCCGGTGAATCCGGACACCCTCCTTCCCATATATCGTATGCAGATTTTCAAGATACAATGTTGGTCCCAGAAAGATCGCGGCAACGGAAATGCCATCCTTTCGGAGGTCTGCAACTGCCTGTTTCGCATCAAGGACGGCAGCGCTGCCCTGATATTCTCTGGCAAAAACACTTCCGCGCTCTGGCGGAAGCTTTACGGAATCGTTGGGAGATGCATCGGTAAGGACAAATAAGATACGACGAGCGTATGCGTCTTTGTCAGGAAGCATGCTTCCGGCAAGCCGTAATCCCAGTCCATCCCGATTCCATCCACCCGCAAAATAGCGGCTGACACCGGAGGTATCCTTTTGGTTCCGGTCTTTCAGAATCTGGAGTGCTGTATAGCCCCGGACGGACCGGAAGGCTTCCACCTGTACGGCGACTCTTGCCTTACTGAAGCTCTCGGCAATGATTTTTGCCTGCGCTGCGAGCTCCTCCTGATAATTTAAGCGGGACGCGGAAGCATCGAGCAGAAGGTCAAGGGAAACACTTCGCTCGGTCTCCTCTCCCTGCTGTAGAAATACATGGGTATCGTGCAGGATCGGCAAGCGGTAGGCAAGCTCTGATGAAAGCCGCCCCTGTCTTGCAAGCTCCGGCAGTGCCCGCTCGGTACCGGACAGGACTTCATCTACTCTGGAGGAGAGCTTCCGGATCCCGGATGCAATCTGTATCGAGTGATCTTTCTGGAAACTCTGATTTTTTAAAGCCTGCGTACCAGCCTGTTTGAGTACCGATGTAAGCTCGCGCCGGTCTCCGGGAGATAATGCCTCGAGCGTTGACACGGGGAGCCGTGTCTCGTGACCAAGTTCCGGTTGACTGCATTCGCATGGTTTACTAACCCAGAGGCGGCAGAATGCGTGGGGACCGGCACAGAGATTGTTTTCCAACACGTGTAGATCCTGCTCTCCGAGTATACTTCTGCCAAGGACTGCCTCGATGTACGCCCGATCACCGGCAGCATGATCCGTACGGATTCCTGCGCTCCCTGCGTGTGCAAGCTGGACTGAGCCTGTCTCATCACCGGTTCCTGTGCCATTGCGGACAAAAAGTGTATCGTGACTCTGACTATGGTGACGTAAAAGCGTAGATGCGATCACCCTGCGCAGTCCGCTTACAGGTGTATAAGATGTGTGACCCATACGCATATGGCCGTGAAATAGGTCGGTCACAATTTCCTGCATTTTTTGGATTACACCTTCT
Source organism: Oribacterium sp. UBA6992 (assembly GCA_002449915.1). Classification (GTDB taxonomy): domain Bacteria; phylum Bacillota; class Clostridia; order Lachnospirales; family Lachnospiraceae; genus Oribacterium. Next base: position 931 of record DJXY01000172.1, on the reverse strand, counting down.
GTATCCAGGTTCCCCGGAAATTCCAGCGCAGTCTGGAGCTTACGCCCTTTGGGTGAGAGCAGGTCTCCACGTTTCCCGAGCACCTTTGACCAGCGCGCCTGTTGCTGATTATATACGGTCATCGACTGCAGCATCATCTGCTGGCGGGAGAGCATACCGCGGCTTTTAAAAAATTCCTCCGCCTTCTTAATCCTGAGCGCTTCAAGTCTCGGCCTCTCCGGAAGCTCCTTGAGATATACACAGTTTTCTATACCAAGCCACAGGATTTCGCACCATTCTTCCGCATGGATAGAACCGTCAAGGCTTTGAAAAAATTCCGTAATCCGGTCGAGATCCAACCATTTATGAGTAAGTCCGATCACCAGATTAAAGTACGGATCTGGCTGGCCGTTTTCATAAAATGCCATATACGGCGGATCAAAGGAGTAGTCACCTGCTGCGTTCCAGATGATATTTTCCGCCCTGCGCTGAAGTCCTGTGTAGTGTTTTTTAATCAAACAGATCACGCCCTTTCAATGCCGGGTCAATTCGCTCGTCAATGACATCCGTGATAAGCTTCTTTTCATACGGATCAAAGGTCTTATCAGCGATACACATCGTAAGAGCATCACCTGCACTAAGTCCATGCCCGCAGAGGTCAATCGCGTCCAGAAGCCCCCGGAGATCCGCCGCCTTGCCGGAAACCTCCGCACTCTCCGCCTTCTTCTCCAGATCAAAAAACAGATCTGCAAGCTCCTCGCTTCTCTCGCTCCGGAGCTTTGGTGCATGCTCACGGATCAACCGGATCAGATTGTCTCTTGTGATGAGCGGCATGTCGAGGACAACAAAACGCGAAGCAAGGGCTTCATTCAAATCACGGGTCCCGGCATAGCCGTAATTCATCGTTGCGATAAAGCGTGTACTTTCCTCTAACTTTACAAGCTCATATCCG
>DJXY01000198.1 GCA_002449915.1 Oribacterium sp. UBA6992 | reverse complement strand
TGTCCTTCGGATAGAAATACAGGATCACCTTCTGACCGCGATAATCCGAAAGACTTCTCATTTCTCCGTTCTGATCCGGCAGCGTAAAATCCGGTGCCTTGGTTCCAACCTCTAACATCTTTTCCTCCTTGCACTATATGCGCTGTTTATCTTAAATCATCTTACCATAATTTCATAATACATTTTTCAGACTTTTCTTTTCAGACTTCTGAGATAATTTTTCTGCTCTGCCGTAATGCGATAGCTCTCGATCGCTTTCTGAATCGTTTTGTTGTGCGTCCATAGATCAAGCCTGTCCGTCTCAAGATATGAGATCGTTTCATCCCACTGCTTTGCAAGTGCCGTTGCGTAAAACCAGGCGATCATCATGTTTACGTAATATTCACTGCTACGCACTGCCGCCGGAAGCTCCAGATATACCGGTTTAAAATCCTCATCCAGAAAATGCTTCATCAGCATCCCTATCCCAAAGCGGCAGGCATACGTGTGCGGGGACACAATCCATGCCCTGATTTTTACGATCAATTCCGCTTTATGCTTTGCGAATACCTTTGGCGATATTGAGTCGCAGACGGCCCAGTTATCAATATACGGCAGAAATGCCTCCATCTGCTGCATACAGATCTCATAATCCCGTTCCTCCGAAATCAAAAGTCCATGAAGCAGATCCTCATCATAATATGGATGCGGCAGTTGATTTAAAAACTGTATATGTTCCGGATCCTTATAATATTTTTTAGCAAGCTTCCGTAATGCCGGGATACGGACGCCTATAATGCGGTCTCGGGATACCCCCGGCGTTAAACGAGCTTGAAAGTCCGCGTACTTCGGATCCTTAAGTAAAAATAGTTTCTTCTGAATATCAATCCCCATACATCTGCCACTCCCAAAACATGAAGCACTCTAATCACACTTCCTTTGAACTCTCCAAATCCTTACTTCTTATATCAATACTATCACCATGTATGTGCAAAAAATTGTCTCACGCATTTTTATCATGCAGGTATTGGATATACTTATTCCCCCAGACCTTAATACTCTCAAGCACCGGTTCAAACTCCCGTCCGATATCTGTCAGCTTATACTTGTATTTAACAATCACTGCGAGCTCGGTGCTATCGCAATGACCGGATATGCCTTTGGTATGAACTAAATCCAATGCGCAGAATCCGATTTCAGCACAAACTGTACCCCATCAACGCGGCACCTGCGCATACGTCATTGCTGTGAGTGCTTCACCTATAAGCTGCTCCGGCTGACTATCCGGGCGGATCCATGCAATGATCCTGTTCTCCGGCAGGATCATTGGCATCCGATCATGTATAAATCGTATTTCCGCAGCAGGGTCTCTTGTCAGAATCACAAAATGCGGCATTCCCTCCTCAATCCTGTACAATCCGCATAGCCACGTGATGGAACTGTCCTTAGGCAGGATCTTATATTTTTTGCCGGTATGCGTCCTTCCGTCATTTCCGACAATATGCTCCCACTCAAAATACCAGGACGCAGGAACAATACAGCGATGTTTCCGCCAGTCATTCTGAAACGTCGCTTTAACAGCTGCGGTTTCCGCCCTTGCATTAATCAGCAGCGATTTCCCGGAATACCCCCACTTCATCGGAAATACTGCCCTTTCACCGGAACGGTCAGGTGCAATCACCGGCACAATATCCTGAGGACGGATCTCTCCACCCGTCTTGATTTCACTTCTCCTCTGCCACCTGCTCATCAGCGGCGAATGCTTCATCTCGTCAGTAATCTCCCGATGCTCCGGAGAATCATCGATCCAATATCTGCAGCACATACGATTCCCCCAACTTATATTCAGCCTGCGCTTATCTTGCTGGCTCCGTTAGTTAGGCTGATTACAGTCTCTCACATGCCATCATCAGCGCATACCCAAGCAGATTTTGTCCTTTTCTGCCCTGCAGCTCATACATGCCGGTGTCCGTCCAGAAGTCCCGCAATGCTTTGGTAAATCGCATCGATGCGCTGAAGCTCCTCCTCAGAAAACTCCGTATGCCCAACTACACCCAGATTTTCCACGATCTGCTCCGGCTTGGACGCGCCGATCAGCACCGACGTAATCTCCGGATCCCGGAGTACCCAGGCAAGCGCCATCTGCGGCAGCGTCTGTCCCCGCTCCCCCGCAAGATCCTTAAGCGCCCGAATTGCCTTAAGCTTCTCCGGCTGTATCACATCCTCCTTATGCAAAAATCTCCCATCTCTTGCCACCCTGCTATCCGCCGGAATCCCATGCAGATACTTTTCCGAGAGTTCCCCCTGCGCAAGCGGCGAGAAGCAGATCACACCCATACCGGCTTCTTTTGCACATGCCTTAAGTCCATTTTCCTCAATTGTCCTGTCAAAAATCGAGTAGCGGTTCTGGTTGATGATCAGCGGCAAATGCAGCTCCTTCGCAATCCTCCGCGCTTCCCGGGCACGCTCCCCATTGTAATTGGAAATGCCTGCATACAACGCTTTGCCCGAACGCACAATCTGATCCAATGCAAGCATAGTTTCCTCAAGCGGTGTTTCCGGATCCATGCGATGATGA
>DJXY01000085.1 GCA_002449915.1 Oribacterium sp. UBA6992 | reverse complement strand
ATTGTACGTCGTTTTTTTACCCTTAAGATCCGGAATCTGCTCGCAGATATCAACGATATCCTCGACAAAGCTCCGAAGCGGCTTGGTTTCATCTCCCGCGATATCGTATTCGCCGGTCCGCGCGTGACTGGAATTGGCAAGTAAGGAAATCGCGCGTGCGCAATCCTTCACCTCCATATAATTCCACCGTTGCGTGCAAGGTCCGAGGGAAATTTCCTCCCGTTTCAGTACGGAACGGATCAGGCTGTTGACAAGGCTTGTTTCGTGATCTCCATAGCCGTACACCGAGTATATTCTAAGGTGCAGTGCCTGCATGACCTCTCCCGGCGTATCCGACAGCACCTCGTTTAACAGGCTTTCATCGGTTGCCCAGCGTCCGAATGCAAGCTTTGCCTTACCATACTCGCTTACAGGCGCTGGTGCCTGATGGCTGCCGCGTCCGTACTCCGCCTGACTGCCCGCAAACAGGAATTTACGGCAGCCCAGCGCTTCCGCGATCCGGTACGCCTTTTTCGCATTCGCAATGTTTCGTTTCTGAATTTCTGCATTGGACCTCCCGAGAGATCCCTCTCCGTCCCATGCAAAATGGATCCATACATCAAACTGCCCCGGCTGCACAAGCTCTGCCGCACGGTGATAAACGGCGGTATCTTCCTCCGGAAGCATGTCAAAATCAAAATGTGCAATTCTGAGCCCTGCAAGCTCCTCCCGCTGCAGCCTGCTCTCATGTGTACTGCCCGGGCGGACAATCCCGACCACGGTATGTCCCTCCCCGAGCAGCTTTTCCGCGGTGTACATCCCCAGGAAGCTGGTGACACCGGAAATCAATATATTCATCCTTACTCCGCTATTACTTCACTCTCTTTACCAGCATAACCTTATCCATCTCCTCATCCGGAAGGAATGGCGCAAGATCCTCGAGTGGCGGGCTGACGAGGGAGCCGTCCGGCAGCTTCTTGGCAGCGGATTTCGGCAGGAACTCCTGCGTCAGTGTCACCATGATCTCGCAGATGGCAGGACCGGAAACCGCAAGTGTCCGCTCAAATGCATCTCTTAAGTCCTCATTGTGAGACACGCGGATGTACGGATAGCCATAGGCTGCCGAGAGCTTCTCAAAGTCCGGGAAGGTAAGATCCGGTACATCCACGGTTCCGGAATCAATGCCGATTCCGACAAGCGGCTTCCCAAAGAAGCTGTTCTGTGTCTGGCGGATCGAGTGGTAGCCTCCGTTATTGATAAGGAAAATCTTGATCGGCATCTTATGCGTAATAATGGTCTGCAGCTCCTGCAGATTCATCTGGATCGAGCCGTCGCCTGTCATAAGAAGGATGTCATGTGCCTTGTAATCCGGATATTCCTCGTCAAAGCCTGTCCAGTAGACGTCCCTTTTTGCCTTTTCCAGTGTGTCGATGCTGTCCACGCCATGCACCGCCGCGCAGGCACCGATGGCTGCCGGAAGTCCATAGCCCATGGAGGCGATGGCATCCTGTGAGATAAAGCGGGCGCCGTCCTTAATGATATACGCCTGTCCGCCTGCAACGCAGGGGCTTCCATTTCCTACCACCGTAATCTGTCCCGGCTTGGAAAGCTCGGAGAGAACCTGTACCACAGCATAGACATTGGCGTACTCATCCTCGGACTTGCTCGGTGCAAGGTACTCCGGGAGAACCGTCGGATATACTGTATTATAGAACTGGCAGGTCTCAAGCCAGCTGATCCGCTCGCTTGTACCGGCACTCAGCTTCCCGGCAAGCTCCTTAGCTGCTGCAAAGCCCTTCTGATCTGCGATCTCTATGGCATCCTTACGCAGCATACCCTTACCGCCGTTAAACACTGTGTCAATACCTCTCCGGTTCAGCACATTTAAGATTGCCTTTAAAAGGTTGGCTGCATCGGCATGGATCCGCATATCGGCATGGACAGACGGCTTCCTGAGCTCCTCGGAGTCAATGTCATCGACAATCACATAGGCATCTCTCGCCCAGGTCTTGAAGTTATAGCCAACCTGACGGATGTTGAGACGGGATCCGATGGACAGAATGAGGTCTGCGTTCTGCACGGCAAGGTTTCCGGGACGGTCTCCACGTCCTCCCGGGCGTCCTGCATACAGCGGGTCCGCGGTCGGAATCACGTCGGGACCATTCCAGCCTACTACCACCGGAATCTGCAGTCTATGCGCGACCTCCAGGAAAAGCTTCTCTGCGCCGGCAATCCGGATGCCGTTTCCCGTATAGAAAATCGGGCGCTCGGATGCCTGAATTTTGTCCAGAATCTCCCCTGCTGCCTGCTCGAGCTGCTCAAGATTCTGCTCCGGAAGTTCCTCTCTCGGACCGTTTCCGTTAAAGGTCGGGTCAGAATCCGCCGGAATCACATGCGGATTTTCCATCATGCGGAAGGACTCGAGCATGGTCTTTTTGTCCTCCCGGACATCTGCCTCGGTGAGGATATTTCTCGCCGGATCCTCATAGCTTAAATCTGAATCCTGCAGCTCCTCGGCGGTTTCCGGGTGCCGGTTCTGACCATCCTGATACTTAGCCCAGCCGGTGCCGCCGTTTTCATAATCCTCCGGATCAAATCCGACAAGGTCGTCCGTCTCGATATAGGTTCCCTGAATGTTGACAGGTATATCGATCCAGCATGGACCCGGACGTCCGGTCTGGGAAAGATAAAGGCATTTCTCAATCACAAAACGGACACGATACGGATCAATCAGCATTTCGCAGTACTTGGTCATACAGGCGATGGACTTTGTGATGTCAAACTCCTGATCTCCCATGGAACGGATGCCAACACCGGACCAGCGGGCGGTATTGTCATATCGTACCTGTCCGGAAATGACGATCATCGGGATAGAGTCAAGCCATGCGCCTACAACACCGGTGATGGCATTGGTTCCGCCGGGACCAGAGGTGACACATACCAGCGCCGGACGGTTATAGATTCTGGCATAGCTCTCGGCAGCCATGGCACATGCCTGCTCATGATGCTGGTAAAGGGTGTACATACCTTCCTGATGTCCAAATGCATCATTTAAATGCATGGCTCCACCGCCAGTCACAGAGAAGTTCTGCGTGATGCCATGCTTTACCAGTGTTTCGGAAATGTAATTTGCAAGTTTCTGCTTCATCTCGTATCCTCGTTTTCTGTTTTCTTTTTTATTTTT
>DJXY01000038.1 GCA_002449915.1 Oribacterium sp. UBA6992 | reverse complement strand
CGAGATTGATGCAAAGTACTCCGGAGTCAACGCGATGAAGGAGATGGTCCTGAAGCTGCAGAGAGAAATTATCTTTGAGACACTTGACAGTGGAGCGGAAAAGACCGTGCTTTCTGACAAGGTGAGTCTTGCAGGTCTCACGGGATATATTCCGACAGAGGATCTCCCGCAGCTTGAGGCATTGGCTAAGAAACAATGCTGGGGGCTTGTATCGGAGGATCCGACACCAGAGGATAATGTACCGACCAAATTAAGAAACAATAAATTTGTCAGTCTGATTTATCCGCTGACGGATTTCCTTGGAACAGTGCCTGGATATTTTGAATTTGATATTTCCTCGTGGTTCCTGGGATTTATCCTGATTTTCTTCGGAATTATTTTTGGAGATGGCGGATATGGACTGCTGATCACAGGATGTGCCCTGGCTTTGATTATCAAGGCTAAGGCAGCCGGCAAGGAAGTGCAGCCGATCTATTTACTTTTGGGACTGTTTGGAATTGTCACGATTATCTGGGGCGCGGTTACCTGCTCATGGTTCGGCATCCCTGCGGAGTCCGTTCCGGTATGGCTTCAGAAGCTGTCAGTACCGGTGCTGTCCAATGTGAATGAAAGCAGGATCTGGTATCCATTCTGGACAGATGGTAAGGCAGGTCTTACGACAGCGCAGAATCTGCAGATTTTCTGCTTTGCACTCGCGCTGATTCAGCTGACCATTGCGCATCTCATCGTCTGCACCAGATGCTACCGGTCACTCAGCCTCATCGGTCAGATCGGAAATATCCTTGAGCTCTGGGGTATGTTTTATGTGGTTCTGACGCTGGTTGTAAATGGAGCGGTATTTGGTCTTGACCGGGTAATCGCTGGCATCCCCGTCGGGAAGATTTCCATTACACTGGTTGCTGTGGGATTTGTGATGAACTTTATTTTTGGAAGCTATGAAGGAAGCATTAAAGCTTCTATCCTGGATAGTCTTAAAAATATCATTTCGATCCTGCTGGGTGTGGTGAATGTGTTTTCGGATATCGTGTCCTACATCAGACTCTGGGCAGTCGGACTTGCCGGAGCGGCGATCTCCAGTACAGTCAATCAGATGGCCGGACCGATGCTCGGGCACTTGACACTGATTTTATTTGCAGTAATTCTGCTGGTATTTGGGCATGGACTCAATATCATCCTGAACGTACTTTCGCTGATCGTTCACGGCGTCCGCCTCAATACGTTGGAGTTCTCCTCGCATCTTGGTATGTCGTGGAGCGGTCATAAATATGAACCTTTTAAGTAATATATAAGATCCGGAAAAATGATCCGGGATCATAAAAAGGAGTAAATTATGAATATTGGATTGTTAGTATCAGGTTTGATTATGGGTATCTCAGGTGTTGGTTCTGCAATCGGTATCGGTATTGCGGGTCAGGGTGCGATCGGCGCATGGAAGAGAGCATATCTTAACAACAAAACAGCTCCGTTTATCCTGACGGTATTTGCCGGTGCGCCTCTGACACAGACGATTTACGGCTTCCTGCTGATGCAGACCATGAAGTCCTCCAGTGCGGATCCTGCATTTATGTTTGGTCTTGGCATTGCTTCCGCACTTGCCATGGCAATGTCTGCAATCGCACAGGGCAAGGCCGGTGCCGCAGCCTCCGATGCGCTCGGAGATACCGGCAAGGGCTTCTCGCAGTACATCATGGTTGTAGGTCTCTGCGAAACGGTCGCATTGTTTGCCCTGGTATTTAGTATGGTTGCGCTTGGATAAAAACAAAATCTTGTTCATATGCAAATTGAGCTAATACCCTGAAAAACACTTGCTTTCCGTGTATGTGTGTGGTATAGTGCAATAGTATAGTTGACTGATAAAAGGAGCAGGCATTCGGCCTGCTCCTTTTACGTAAGTCGGGGCTGATTGAAAAAGGAAATAAACATGTATACAGAAAAAGTCAGAAATTACCTGAGATCCATCCTGCCGGAGCTTGGCTATGAGCTTGACAGTGTTACATGGACAAAGGAAAACAACGAGTGGTATCTAAGAGCGTTTATTATGAGATCCGACGGCGCAGATATGACAGTCAATGACTGTGCTCTTGTTTCCAGGAGACTGTCCAAATGGCTGGATCAGACAGATTTTATTGACGAGCAGTATATGCTTGAGGTTTGTTCCATGGGATTTAAGGATCAGCCGTCCCCGGAAGGCGAGACGCTCCCGGAGAAAACCGACGAAGAGCCGAAAACTTGAGCTTTTTCATACTATAATAAAGATACCGGGAGCTAAGCTCCTGTTATAAGAAGGAGAAAAACATGAATACAGAACTGCAGGACGCACTGGAACAGCTGGAAAAGGAAAAAGGTATTCCGAAGCAGGCGTTGATCGAAGCAATACAGGTATCCCTTCAGACTGCGTGCAGAAATCATTTCGGACCATCCGATAACATCAAGGTCAATGTGGATCCGGAAACCTGTCAATTTTCTGTGATTGCCGATAAAACTGTTGTGGAAAAGGTCAGCAATCCGACCACGGAAATCACCCTTGCCGACGCCAGAATGATGGATCCGTCCAGTGAGCTTGGAAACATCGTCCATGTACCCATTGACTCCAAGAGTTTCGGCAGAATCGCAACGCAGAACGCCAAAGGCGTCATTGTACAGAAGATCCGTGAGGAAGAGCGGCGAATGCTGTACAACGAGTATTATTCACTTGAGAAGGAAGTAATTACCGGCACCGTGGACAGAGATAATGGCAGATCCATTATCATCAATCTGGGCAAGGTTGACGGATATCTTTCCGAAAATGAGCAGATCAAGGGCGAGAAACTCGAGCCGAATGACCGTGTCAAGGTATATGTGGTAGAGGTCAAGGACAATCCCCGTGGGCCAAGAGTCATGCTGTCAAGGACACACCCGGAGCTGGTAAAACGCCTTTTTGAGGAAGAAGTTTCCGAGATCAGAGATGGCATCGTGGAAATCAAAGCAATTGCTCGTGAAGCCGGTTCCAGAACCAAGATGGCAGTGATGTCCAACGACCCTGATGTAGATCCGGTAGGTGCGTGTGTCGGTCTTAACGGAAGCCGTGTTAATGCAGTTGTGGACGAGCTGAAGGGTGAAAAAATCGATATCATCAGCTACGACGAAAATCCGGCATACCTGATTGAAAATGCGCTTTCCCCGGCAAAGGTCATTGCGGTCATTGCCGATCAGGATAACAAGGATGCCATGGTCATTGTACCGGATTCCCAGCTCTCTCTTGCTATTGGTAAGGAAGGTCAGAATGCACGCCTTGCAGCTAAGCTCACAGGCTACAAGATTGATATCAAGTCCGAGGCACAGGCGCAGGAGCAGGGTATCTTTGATGAGATGGGCATCGATTATAACGGTGATGATGCGGAAGATGATACCGAGGATGCTTCCGACGAGGAGTATGAGGATACCGAGGAAAACGGCTCAGTAGAGGATACGGAAGATACAGAGGCATAAATTTATGAAAAAAATACCACAGAGAACCTGTATCGGCTGTGGAATGAAAAAGGATAAAAAGGAGCTCGTCCGGATCGTCCGGACACCGGAGGGCACGCTTCAGCTGGACCTCACCGGCAGGATGAACGGGAGAGGCGCATATGTCTGCAGGGATGCTGCCTGTCTGGATAAGGCGCTAAAAAGAAAGGCACTCCAGCGTTCTTTAAAAGAAGAAATTTCTGAAGATGTCATCCTGAAGCTCAAGGAGGAGTTTAAGCAGCTTGATCAGTAAAATGATAGGATTGATCGGACTTTCGCAGAGAGCAGGAAAGCTCCGAAGCGGTGAATTCGCTGTAGAGAAGTCCGTTAAAGAAGGCAAATCAAAGCTGGTGATCGTCTCGGGGGATGCCTCGGAAAACACCAGAAAAAAATTTCGAGATATGTGTGCGTTCCGTCATATCACTTATGCGGAGTATGGAACCATGGCAGAGCTCGGACATGCAGCGGGTCGCTCGGAGAGATCGTCCTTAAGTATTGAGGATGAAGGATTTGCTGAGCAGATGAAAAAATATTTAAACGGAGGTAGTGCGAATGTTGAATGATAAAGAGAACGGAATGAACAGCAAGGATGCAAACAAATCTAAGGAAGCCGGTGGTACACCTAAGAAAAAGAAGCTTGCTGTTGTATTTCATTCGCAAAATTCTGTAAATCATAAGAATCATCCGCTCGGAAGTAAATTTCTCTCTAAAGTTAAGGATACCAGGGAGTCAAAAGCGGATAAGGCTGGCACAAGGGCGGGCTCTCCTAATGGTAGACCATTGCCGCCGGGAACCGCCAGGGTCACTCCGTTAAAGGAGCTGAACGAAAGGCAGCGTCAGGAGGAAGCCAGAAAACTTAAGGAGTCTGCTGACCGCGAGCAGGAAGCGCGTGAGACAGAATCCCGTAAGGTAGAGCAAAAGGCCGCTCCGGTATCAACAGAAGTATCAACTGCTAAGGAAACGGCTGCCAAGGAAGCAGCTCCTGCTCCGGCTGTCAAAGCAGAGGCTCCTGCGGAAGCAGTGAAGCCAAAAGAAGAAGCAAAGCAGCAGGAAATGTCAAAGACTACAGAAGCGCCAATGACTACAGAAGCGCCAAAGGCAAAGGAAGCACCAAAGCCTGTAGAGGATCCGACGCTCGCAGCGATCCGTCAGGCACAGGCCATCGAAGCTACGGCAAGAAGAATCGCCGCAAAGCGTGCCGAGGAGAGAGGTCAGAGAGCAGATAACAGCGGACGTGGCGGCAGAACCGGCTATCAGGATCGCCGCAATGCATCAGGAAACCGCGGAGACCGAAATGGGGGACGTACGGATAGAACCGGCTCACGTCCTGCATTCAATAAGGATGGAAGCGGAGACCGTAACGGAAGATCCGGGCAGGGCTTTGGCAGGAGAGATGCTGCCGGCACAAGACCTGCAAGAAGGACGGAGGCACCGGCAGCGGCAGAGAGCCTTATGGATACCAAAAATACCCGTACCAGGCATGATGCCACAAAGCCGCAGAAAAAGACCTACGGCAGCAAGAACTTTGATAATGAGAAGGCAAGTATTTCTCAGAGAAATCGCAATAACCGTAAGCAGAACAAGTACTCTGCGGAGCAGTCCTACGAGAGAGATGAGCAGCTGCACAGACCAAAGAAAACCGGCAAGGGCGCATTTATCAAGCCTGAAGTAGTCAAGAAGCCGGAGGTAGAGGAAATCAAGGCAATTACCATCCCGGAGGTAATCACGATCCAGGAGCTTGCTGATAAGATGAAGATGAAGGCTGCCGATATCATCAAGAAGCTCTTTATGCAGGGGCAGATGGTGACCATTAATACAGAACTGTCCTATGAGGAAGCGGAAAATATCGCGGTGGATTATGATATTCTCTGCGAGAAGGAAGAAAAGGTCGATGTCATCGCAGACCTTGTCAAGGATGATATCGAGGATGATCCTAAGGATCTTGTAAAGCGTCCGCCGGTTGTCTGCGTAATGGGACATGTTGATCATGGTAAAACCTCAATTCTCGATGCGATCCGTAACACCAATGTTACCAGTCGTGAGGCAGGTGGTATTACGCAGTCCATCGGTGCATATCAGGTAAAGGTCAATGTAAATGATGAAGACCGAGTTATCACCTTCCTTGATACACCAGGTCATGAAGCATTCACCGCAATGCGTATGCGTGGCGCACAGTCGACGGATATCGCCGTACTGGTTGTGGCTGCGGACGATGGCGTAATGCCGCAGACCGTAGAGGCAATCAACCATGCCAAGGCTGCTAACACGCCGATCATTGTTGCAATCAACAAGATTGATAAGCCGGCTGCCAATCCGGAGCGCGTAAAGCAGGAACTCATGCAGTATGATCTGGTTCCGGAGGATTACGGCGGAGATGTGATCTGCTGTCCTGTTTCCGCAAAGACCGGTGAGGGACTGGATAACCTCCTTGAGAACATTGTCCTTGAGGCGGATGTCATGGAGCTTAAGGCAAATCCGAATCGTGCCGCCTATGGCGTTGTCATTGAGGCGGAGCTGGATAAGGGCCGCGGATCGGTTGCCAGACTTCTGGTACAGAAGGGTACCCTTCACCAGGGTGACGTTGTAGCTGTCGGCTCTGCCTATGGTAAGGTCCGTGCTATGACGGATGATAAGGGCAGACGTATCAAAAAGGCACTGCCGTCGCAGCCGTGTGAGATCCTCGGATTAAATGCGGTACCAAATGCCGGAGAGATTTTCCAGGTAAAGGACAGCGAGAAGGAAGCCAAGGCTTATGCTGCAGCCTTTGTAACAGAAAACAAGCAGAAGATGATTGAGGCATCCAGAAAGAAGGTATCTCTGGAGGCACTGTTTGATCAGATCAAGGCGGGCGAGGTCAAGGAGCTGCCGATTGTGGTCAAGGCAGATGTACAGGGATCTGTGGAAGCTGTCAAGGATAGTCTCGAGAAGATCAAAAATGATGAGGTACAGGTCAAGGTTATCCATGCCGGTGTTGGTGCCATCAATGAGTCCGATGTTGTACTGGCAAGCGCGTCCAATGCGATTGTGATCGGATTTGATGTAAAGCCGGACGCTACTGCCAAGGAAATTGCCGAGAGAGAGCATGTGGACATCCGTCTTTACAACATCATTTACAAGGCAATTGAAGATATTGAGGATGCGATGAAGGGTATGCTGGCTCCTGTATATGAGGAGAAGGTCATCGGTCATGCCGTGATCCGTCAGGTATTTAAGTCCTCCGGCGTTGGTAATATTGCAGGCTCCTATGTGCTGGATGGTATGGTACAGAGAGGCGCCAAGGCAAGAATTACCCGCGGCAAGGATCAGATCTTTGATGGTGAGATCGCTTCTGTCAAGCGTTTCAAGGATGACGTTAAGGAAGTCAAGACCGGTTATGAATGTGGTCTTGTATTTGAAAACTTCTCAGATGTGCAGGTAGATGATATGATCGAGTGCTACATCATGGAAGAGGTAAAAAGAGGTTAACCATTGAAAAGAAAGAATTATAAATATGAGAGACGGAATGAGGACGTCAAGCGTGCATTGTCCGTGCTGATCCGGGATGAAATCAAGGATCCCCGGGTCTCCCCAATGACAGATGTGACCGGCGTCGATGTTACTCCGGATCTCCAGTACTGCAAGGTTTATGTCTCCGCGCTTGGCGGAGAGGAAGCCCTTGCCAGAACAATCGAGGGGTTGAAGGCCGCTTCCGGATTTTTAAGACGGGAGCTGGCGCAGACCGTAAATCTCCGTCATACTCCGGAGCTTCAGTTTATCCCGGACCATTCCATTGAATATGGCGCCCGTATGGATGCGCTGATCCGGAAGGTTCAGGAGGAGGACGCAAAGCATCATTCTGAGGATGAGGCATCTTTGGAGGGCATGGATGTTTCGGAGACTTCTGATGCTGCTAATGTTTCCGGCACAGAAACTCAGGAGTAATCAGCTTATATGAAAGAGGATTTTAATCGACTGATCCGGGAAGCGGACAGTATCTGCATACTTGGACACACCAATCCGGATGGAGACTGTCTCGGCTCGACGCTGGGCACGAGACAGTATATCCGGAACCGCTTTCCGGATAAAAAGGTCACGGTATATCTCCAGGAGGCAAGCAGCAAGTTTCAGTATCTGCCGGGCTTCTCCGGGATCGTGCATGTGCCGTCCGACAGAAAATATGATCTTGCGATCGTCTGTGACTGCGCCGGGAAGGACAGACTCGGTGATTTCGCAATTCTTATGGAGCATGCAAAAGAAACTTATGTAGCGGATCACCATCTGACCAATGCCGGAAGCTTCCAGTACAGTACCATCTTACCGGATGCATCGAGCACCTGCGAGGTGGTGTTTGATCTTATGGATCATGATTTTATAGATCAGGATGCTGCAACATGCCTCTATACCGGTATTGTGCATGATACTGGTGTTTTTAAATACAGCTGCACAAGCCCACATACCATGGAGATTGCCGGATTTCTCATGTCCAGAGGTATCGATTTTGGTTTCATCATTGATGATGGCTACTACATGAAAACCTTTGCACAGCAGAAGATTCAGGCTAAGGTCATGCTTGATAGTGAGCTCCGGCTTAATGACCGGGCGATTGTCGGCTGGGTGACGATAGGCGATATGCAGAAATATCATGTCACAACCAAGGATACCGACAGTATTGTGACCAATATGCGGGAAACGAGAAACGTTGACTGTGCAGTATTTGCATATGAGGTTTCCAACCAGGTATTTAAGGTAAGTCTGCGCTCCAATAACAATGCGTTGGATGTCTCCCGCGTTGCAGGCGCTTTTGGTGGCGGCGGTCATAAGCTTGCCGCCGGATGCTCACTCCATGGCGGATACCGGGACGTACTGGATCATGTACTTCAGGAGATTGCAAAGCAGCTGGACGCACCAGGATTTAAAAGCAGAAATGATGAGTAACGGAACAGATGGATGGAATTATTAATGTTTATAAGGAGCGCGGCTGGACCAGCTTTGATGTCACCAAAAAGCTGCGTTCTGTGCTGAAGGAAAAGAAAATAGGACATACGGGGACGCTGGATCCTGATGCAGAGGGTGTGCTGATTGTCTGTGCGGGCAAAGCCACCAAACTGGTAAATTCCATCACGGCTTCCGAAAAGGTTTATGAGGCTGAAATTACGCTGGGACTTAGCACCGATACGGAAGATATCAGTGGTACGGTGCTGGAAAGAAGACCTGTCAATATAACGGAGGATGCGTTCCGGCAGGCAATACTGTCCTTTGTAGGGCAATACGACCAGATCCCGCCGATGTACTCCGCCAAGAAGATCAACGGGCAAAAACTGTATGATCTTGCGCGGAGGGGAAAAACCGTAGAGCGTAAGCCAAACCGGGTTACGATCAAAGCTATTGAGATCAGGGAAGTTTCACTTCCGCGCGCGGTATTTACAGTTACATGCTCCAAGGGAACTTATATCCGCACACTTTGCAAGGATATAGGTGAAAAGCTGGGCACAGGTGCGGTGATGTCCTCTCTTAAACGTCTTCGTGTCGGAAAATTTGATGTCCGGGACAGTCATACCATTACTGAGATAGAAGCACTGGCAGCGGAGAACCGTCTATATAAAATTTTGCTGCCTGCAATTTATATCCCGGAAAAGACTGTGCTGACCTTTGGTAAGTTCGATGGCGGGCATCTCGGGCATCAGGTTATTTTTGAAAATGTATTCCGCCTTGCAAAGGAAAAACATCTCAAGACTGCCGTTCTTACCTTTACGCAAAACCCGGATGTCGTGGTAAAAGGAATCAACCGACCGGGGATCTCTACGGAGCAGGAGCATGTTACAAGACTCCGGAATTATGGCTTCGACTACGTTTTTGAATTCCCCATGACCAAGGAGACCATGCGGGTACCAGCCGAGGATTTCCTTAAGACTACACTGATCCGTGCAATGAATGCTTCTGACATCGTGGTAGGCACGGATTGCAGCTTTGGATATAAAGCCGAGGGAAATGCTGCGCTGCTTACAAGGCTGCAGGATACCTACGGTTATACAGTCCATGTGATCCCTAAAAAGCAAGTGCTGGATGAGCATGGCGACTATAGGGAAATCTCCAGTACGTTTATCAAAGAAGAAATCACCAAGGGAAATGTCAAGCGGGCACATGAACTTCTCGGCAGATATTTTTCCATTTCCAGTGTGGTACAGCACGGAAAAAAGATCGGATCTACTGCGCTTGGATTTCCAACAGCCAATATCCTGCCACCGGAGGGCAAAACGCTCCCGGCAGATGGGGTGTATGTGACCCGGGTATTGATTGACCAGAAGCTCTACCGGGGCATGACCAATGTCGGCACAAACCCGACGATAGCAGAAGGCAATCCGGTCGATATCGAGACCTATGTGCTGGATTTTAGTGGAGATCTTTATCATAAAAAGATCCGTGTGGATT
>DJXY01000183.1 GCA_002449915.1 Oribacterium sp. UBA6992 | reverse complement strand
CATCCTGGATGAGGCGCAGAACACAACACCGGCACAGATGAAGATGTTTCTCACCCGTATTGGCTTTGGATCCAAGGTCATTGTTACGGGAGATCTTACGCAGAAGGATCTTGAGGGAGACCGTGCCTCCGGACTTGAGGATGCCATGCGGGTGCTTAAAAATGTCGAGGGCATTGCCTTTTCTGTGCTGACCAGTGCCGATGTGGTGCGGCATCCCCTGGTGCAGCGAATTGTTAATGCCTATGAGAAGGATGAAAAAAAGCGCGCAGAGCGGAGAGAAAATCACACGCCGCGGGACTTTGGAGAGAAGCGGAACGAACGCAGAAAGCGTCAGTAAATATGACAGTCAACATAGATTTTGAAACCGAAAAACGGCTGGATCTTGATTTTGATAAAATTATCCGGGAAATCATTGAAGCAGCAATAGATTATGAGAAGTGTCCCTATGAATGTGAGGTAAGCGTCCTTATTACAGACAATGCCGGCATTCAGGAAATCAACAAGGAGCAGCGGGAGATTGATGCGCCGACGGATGTCCTTTCCTTTCCGATGCTTACCTACCGGCATCCGGCGGATTTTGAGGATATTGATGAGGAGGATCTGAGCCTTTTTAATCCGGACACAGGCGAGCTTCTGCTGGGAGACATCGTGCTGAATCAGGACAGGATTGAGAGTCAGGCGAGAGAATACGGGCATGCCGAGAGACGCGAGCTTGCCTTTCTTGTGGCGCATTCCATGCTGCATCTTTTTGGCTACGACCATATGGTTGATACAGAACGTCTTGAGATGGAGCGGCGGCAGAGAGAAATACTGGAAGGAAAGGGTTACACAAGATGAGCATCAGCAAGAGTACCGGTCGGGCATCCAGCAGAGCACCGCATGAAAGACAGCAAGCTGCGCCTCGCAGAAGACAAGGGAGTTCGGATTACGGAAGACAAGAGCATATGTCCATGCGTTCCCCGCAGCAGAAGCCATCCCGATCTACGAGACCATCGTCGCAGCAGAGCCGCCGCAGCACAAACTTTGTAGTGCAGGGGTCCTTGCTTGCGGGCGCCAGCATTCTCGTAAGAATCATCGGCATGATTTACCGTGTCCCGCTCACCGCAATCATCGGCGCGGAGGGAAACGGATATTATACCAGTGCATTTAGTATTTATACGCTGCTTCTGATCCTGTCGTCCTTTTCCATGCCGACCGCAATTTCCAGGATTGTATCAGGCTATATGGCGGAGGACAGCTATCGGAACACGGAGCGCGTGCTCAAGGCGGCGTTTGTCTATGCGACCATTATGGGCTTCCTGATGTTTTCTGCGCTCTGGTTTGGCGCGGATGCCATTGCAGGACTCCTCAAAAAGCCCTATTGCGAATATGCCCTGCGTGCTTTGGCCCCTACGGTCTGGATTATGGCATACCTCGGCATCCTGCGCGGCTATTTCCAGGGCTCCGGCAATATGGTGCCGACTGCAATCTCCCAGATCCTGGAGCAGATCCTCAATGCAGTGATTTCCGTGCTCGCGGCATCTATCCTGTTTCATAGAGGCGAGACCGCCAATCTGCTTTACAATGATACGGAGTATACCTATGCATTTGGTGCGGCAGGCGGTGCGATCGGTACCGGTGCAGGTGCGCTGACGGCACTCTTGTTTTTCATAATCCTGTATCTTGCCCAGAGACCCGCGATGAAGCGGGCGGTACGACGTGATGAGAGCAGGGTGGCAGGCTACGGCAGGATCTCTCTGGTGCTTGCCGCAACGATGCTTCCGATCCTCATCTCCAGCACGGTGTATAATATCTCCTCTGTCATTGACGACTATCTTTTTGGTAATGTCATGACAGCGCTGGGACAGGCGCAGAATATTGTCACACAATGGGGAATCTTCGGCGAGTACCATATCCTGTTTAATATTCCGGTGGCGCTTGCCAATGCCTTGTCAAGCTCCCTGATCCCGAGCCTCACACGCGCGGTGGCATCCGGAAATCACCGGGATACGGTTTCCCGCGTGCGCTATGCCATTCGCTTTACCATGCTGATTGCCATACCGGCAACGATCGGGATGGCGGTACTGGCGTCGCCGATCTGCCGGATGCTGTTCCCCGGCAAAAATGTAGGGCTGCTCATCAACCTTACTCGGATCGGATCGCTTGCAGTTGTATTTTTCTCCCTGTCGACCATTTCCAATGCGATCCTGCAGGGACTTGGGCATCTCAATGTGCCGCTTCGCAATGCACTTATTTCGCTTGCCTTGCATATTGCGATCCTGATCGGACTTATGTATGCAGGATTTGGCATTTACGCTGTGGTTCTGTCCAACATTCTGTTTGCGCTCCTGATGTGCATCCTGAACCAGCTTGCCATCCAGAAGCATGTGCATTTCCGGCAGGGTATTGTGAAGGTTTATATACTGCCGACAATCGCCTCCCTGATCATGGGTGCAGCAGCGTATGCGGTTTATTTTGGCATCCGTATCCTGCTGCCGGAGGGGATCCGGAATGGACGGATTGGTTCCGCAATTTCTGTCGGACCGGCGGTGCTGATCGCAGTGGTGATATATATTGCAGCACTTCTCGTGATGCATGCCTTTACACGTGAGGATCTTGATAATATGCCGATGGGAGGCAGACTCAAGCGCTTTGTAAAAGCCTGAGGATTTTACAGCTTGTCGTTGCTTTATTATCTTAGACAAAGGAAGCTGAAAGAGGAAGCGATATGAAGGTAATCGTGATCGGCGGGGGCGCTGCGGGCATGATGGCGGCGATTTCCGCCAGTCGGCACGGCGCGGATGTCACGCTGCTGGAGGCAAACCCAAGACTTGGAAAAAAGCTCTCGGCAACCGGAAACGGCAGATGCAATTATACCAATCTGGATATGACCCTGGAGAAATACCGGGGGAAGGATCCGGAATTTATAAGTGAAGTTTTGTCCGGCTTTACCGTACCGGAGACGCTCGGCTTTTTCCAAAGCCTTGGGATCGAGCCGCGTTACAGAGAGAGCTATGTATATCCCTATTCGGATCAGGCGTCCTCCATGGTATATGCGCTTATGGATGAGCTTATGCATCAATCTGTCCGGGTTGAGACTGGACAGAAGGTGCGTTCCGTAAAAACGAGTGGGCATGGCTTTACGATTCTGGCAGGAGAAAAAACGTTTATCTGTGACCGTCTGATCCTTGCGGCAGGCTCCTGTGCCGTACCATCATCCGGCTCGGATGGAAGCGGATATACGCTCTCGGAGCAGCTTGGACATACGCTTATACCAGCAGTTCCGGCGCTTGTCGCACTGAAATGTAAGGAGTCGTTTTATCCGCAGCTCGCCGGCGTGAGAGTCCGGGGAGAGGTCATTCTCCGGATCAATGGGGAAGCTGCGGCGAGAGACACGGGGGAGCTGCAGCTTGTGAAATACGGTATTTCCGGGATCCCGGTCTTTCAGGTCAGCCGTTATGCTTCTTATGGTCTACGGGACAGAAAAAAGGTAACGGCAGAGCTTTCTTTTTTTCCTGACAAAACGCTGGAGGAAGTGCTGTCTCTTTTTTTAAGCAGGAGAGAGAGCCTGTCGTATAAGGAGACGGGACAATTTTTTCTCGGTCTTTTAAATCAGAAGCTTGCGGAGGTACTGTTAAAGCAGTCGGGGCTCGCGCTTCATAAAAGGATCGGAGAGCTTCGGGAGGGAGAGCTTCGGAAGCTTGCTGGTCTTTGCACGGGATTTCCGACCGTGGTGACGGGCACCAATGGCTTTGACAATGCGCAATGTGCCGCCGGAGGAGTATCCACAAGAGAGGTGAATCCGCGTACGCTGGAGAGCCGGAAGGTGCCGGGACTGTATTTTGCAGGAGAGCTTCTGGATGTGGACGGAATCTGCGGAGGTTATAATCTGCAGTGGGCGTGGAGCAGCGGATATCTCGCAGGTAAGGCTGCAGCCGGAAACAGAGCAGGGAAGGACAGGGTAAGAAAAGATCAGTATGATACGCATAAATCAGCTAAAGCTTCACGTCGTTGAACCCACAGAGAAGCTTAGAAACAAAAGTGCTGCGATTCTTAAAATAAATGCAAGCCATATCCGGAAGCTGGAAATTCTACGCCGCTCTATCGATGCAAGGAAAAAGCCGGAGATTTACTTTAGTTATACGGTGCTTCTAGAGACGGATCTAAAGGACGAGGCAGGTCTTGTCCGGAGACTCCGGAACCGGGATGTAAGCATCGCAGAGCGGATGGTGTATCAGATGCCGGAGCTTCACAGCTCTATTTCCGGTGTTCCGGTATCCGAATATTTTAAACAGGATGAGAACCGCCCGATCGTCGTAGGATTTGGACCTGCCGGTATGTTTGCGGCACTGATCCTCGCTCATGCCGGAGCCCGGCCCATCATCTACGAGCGGGGCGCTACAGTGGAGGAACGGATCCATGATGTAGAGGATCTCTGGCAGCGTGGAACGCTTCATCCGGAATCCAATCCCCAGTTCGGCGAGGGTGGAGCCGGAACCTTTTCCGATGGCAAGCTGAATACGCTGACCAAGGATAAATCCGGACGCAATCGTTATGTACTGGAGAAATTTATCGCACATGGTGCGGATCCGGAGATTCTGATCGATGCCAAGCCGCATGTCGGTACAGACCAGCTGGTCGGCATTGTGAGAGGCATCCGTAAGGAGATCCAGTCCCTTGGCGGCGAATTTCACTTCCATACAAAATTCACATATCATGGAGAGCAGAATGTCATCCTTGCAATCGGACACAGCTCCCGGGATACCTATGAGGAGCTGCTTCAGGCAGGGCTTCATATGGAGGGAAAGGATTTTGCCATGGGCTTCCGGGTACAGCACCCGCAGGAGATGATCAATGACGCGCTGTATGGCAAGGTGGATGAGGCAATGCTTAAGGCACTGGGACCTGGAGCGTATAAGTTTACACATACCGCAGAGAGCGGCAGAGCCGTATACTCCTTCTGCATGTGTCCGGGCGGCTATGTTGTAAATTCCTCCTCCGAGCCCGGGCGGCTTTGTATCAATGGTATGAGCTACCATGCAAGAGATGGCAGAAATGCCAACGCAGCCATTATTGTTTCCATCCGTAAGGAGGACTATCATGGCGATGCCGATCCCCTGGGCGGGCTTAAGCTGCAGAGAGAACTGGAAGCAAGAGCGTACCGGCTTGCAGACGGTAAAATCCCGATGGAACGCTACGGCAGCTTCAAAACCGGAGAGGAGGTTCCACCGGAGGAAATCAGCATTTCACCGGCATTCCGCGGCTTGTATCAGGAAGCAGATCTGAAACGTATATTTCAATTTACGGAGGACAGTCCGTTTACTAGTCTCAATGATGTGAATGCAAGCTTCATCGAGGGAATGGAGAGCTTTGCCCATCAGATCCCCGGCTTCAACCGACCGGATACGATCCTTGCCGGTATTGAGGCGAGAACCTCTTCACCGGTGAGGATCCCGAGAGACGAAAACCTTGAGGCAAACCTGCAGGGAATCTACCCCTGTGGGGAGGGCGCCGGTTATGCAGGAGGCATTACCAGTGCTGCCATGGACGGGATGAAGGCAGCAGAGGCACTTGTCAAGCATTACAATTTGCTGTAAAATAGTCGATTACGGACGCATTACCGAGGAAGCATAGGTGGGCTATGGAAAGTGAAGAAAAGCGTAAGGCATTAAAATATAAAAAAAGAATTGTCATAAAGGTAGGCTCTGCCAGCATTACTCACCCGGAGACCGGGGACCTGTATCTTTCCAAGATCGAGAAGCTTGTAAGAGTACTTGCGGATCTTAAGGGGGAGGGTCGGGATGTCATCCTGGTTTCGTCCGGCGCCATTGCGACAGGACGGCAGACCCTCGGGATCCGGAGACGCCCGGATACCATGGCGGAGAAGCAGGCATTTGCAGCAGTCGGACAGGCAAGACTCATGATGACCTATCAGAAAATGTTTTCAGAGTACAGTCAGAACACCGCGCAGCTACTGCTTACCAAAAATGTCATTATAGATCCGGTTTCCCGGGAAAATACCGTCAATACCTTTAATGAGCTTTTGAAGCTTGGAGTAATCCCGGTTGTCAATGAAAATGACACGATTTCCACCGCAGAGATCCCGGAGGTGGAAACATTCGGCGATAACGACCAACTGGCTGCGATTGTATCCAGTGTGGTGCAGGCAGATCTCCTGATTCTGCTCTCGGACATAGACGGTATGTATACAGATGATCCGCATAAAAACCCGGAGGCAAGCTTTATCAGCTATGTACCGGTGATTACGGAGGAGATTCTCGGTATGGGCAAGGGCACAAGCTCCCGCGTGGGAACCGGCGGCATGTCCGCAAAGCTCTCTGCTGCAAGGATCGCGACAGATTCCGGAGCAGATATGGTGATTGCCCGCTTTACCTCTGCGGATGTTATTGCGGATATTGTGGAGGGAGCGAATGTCGGCACGCTTTTTGCCGCACACAGGAACCAGAATTTTAACCTGATCCAATATATTGAGGATATTTGAATCCACTCGCCGCAAATTCAGGGTAAAGATATTCGATTTTATAGAGTCAATTGGTTCAAACCTTTAAGACTTGCATAAATTCGCTTTCATGAGGTTCAAAAGTAAATATTATTAAAATAAATTTCTAGAAAAAAATTAAAGGAAATACAATGGTAACAACAGAGGACATTTCAAGAATCAATGAGCTTTATCATAAATCCAAGACCTCCAAGGGTCTGACAGAGGAGGAACGGGAGGAGCAGCAGCGCCTCCGCAAGGCGTATATTGCGTCAGTAAGGGAGAATCTTAATAGTTATCTTAGTCAGATTGAGATTAAGGATTAAATTGACCGGGCTTAGAACAGGCAGTCATTAAGATCAGCATTTAAAATCGGTAAGGACAGACTGGATCGCAGCCAGGCTGGCAAGGACCGGAAATACGATGTACGATGTTTGAGATTTTGGCAGGAGGGGAAAACCATGACAGATCTTGAAACGCTTGGAAAGAATGCAAGAGAGGCGGCGTATTCACTTGTAAAATATTCGAAGTCGGATAAAAACCGTGCTCTTGCCAATGCGGCGGAGGCACTCCGAGAGCACTGCGATGAGATCCTTCAAGCTAACCGGCGGGACCTTGACAATGGCAGAAGCAGCGGCATGTCTCAGGGCATCCTGGACCGCCTTATGCTTAATAAAGAAAGAATTGATGGCATGGCGGATGCGATCCTGGATGTCACACGGCTTCCGGATCCGATCGGTGAGGTGCTCTCAGAGGATATCCGTCCCAATGGACTTAAGATTGTAAAAAAGCGGGTTCCGATCGGTGTCATCGGCATCATCTATGAAGCCCGGCCAAATGTTACGAGCGATGCCTTTGCGCTTACGTTTAAGTCCTCCAATGCGGTGATCCTGAAGGGAGGGTCTGATGCGATCCACTCCAATATGGCAATTGCAGGGGTTCTCCGTAAGGCGCTGAAGGACAGCGGTTTTAACGAAAACGCCATCCAGCTGATCGAGGCTACGGATCATGAGACGACCCAGGCCTTTATGAAGATGCATGACTGTGTGGATGTGCTGATCCCGAGGGGCTCCCGTCGCCTGATTGAAGCGGTGGTAAAAAACGCCAGTGTGCCGGTCATCGAAACCGGTGCCGGAAACTGCCATATTTTTCTGGATGAGACGGCGGATGTCAACAAGGCGGTTCCTATCGTCTTTAATGCCAAAACCCAGAGAATCGGTGTCTGCAATGCCTGTGAATCTTTCGTCGCGGACCGGACGGTGCTTCCTACGGTTCTGGTTCCTGTCATTCGGAAGCTTCAGGAGCGGAATGTGACTTGCTATGCGGATCCGGAGAGTCTTGCAGTGCTGCGTGCAGCAACAGATTTACATCAGGAGCTGATTCAGCCGGCAACGGAAGAGGATTTTGGAACAGAGTATCTGGACTATAAAATCTCCGTCAAGACGGTAGGCTCGGTGGAGGAAGCCATACAGCATATCAATCATTACTCGACAAAGCATTCCGAAAGCATCATTACAGAAAACCCGGATCATGCTGCAAGGTTTTTAAACGAGGTGGATTCTGCCTGCGTTTACTGGAACGCCTCGACTAGATTTACCGATGGAGGACAGTTCGGCTTTGGAGCGGAGATCGGGATTTCCACAGCAAAGCTGCATGCAAGAGGCCCGATGGGACTTAAGGAGCTGACCACCAGCAAGTACGAAATTACAGGAAACGGACAGATCAGGAAATAAAGGATGAACGAAACAATTTTTGATTTTAAGGATATTTGTGAAGCGGCACCGATGGAGGAGCCGGAGCGCCAGTACTATTTTATGGACCGGGTGCGGGAGCTTGTGGAAGTAAAAAAGCAGGAGGGCTACCGCGCACTCTGCAAGGTGAATGTCATCGGCTGCCAGATGTCCGCTAAGGATGGAGAGAAGCTTCTCGGCATTTTGGAGAAATGCGGGTATACTGCGACAGAGGATGAGGACAGCTGCGATGTGATTTTATTCACCACCTGTACCGTCCGTGAAAATGCCAATGAAAAGCTCTATGGCAGGATCGGCAGGCTGAAGCATCAGTATGAGCGGCATCCGGAGCTTGTGCTTGGTATTACCGGCTGTATGATGCAGGAGGAAGATGAGGTTGCCACCATTCAGAAAAAATACCCCTATGTAAAACTGATTTTCGGCACCCATAATATCTATAAGCTTGCGGAGCTTCTGTATCAGGTATTGATCCGTAAGCACCGGCAGGTGGAGGTCATGAAGGACAGCTCTATGATCGTGGAGAATCTGCCCTCTGACCGGAAATATAAATTTAAGGCTTCCGTCAACATAAGCTTCGGCTGCAATAATTTCTGCACCTACTGTATTGTGCCTTATGTACGAGGCAGGGAAAAAAGCCGTAATGCAACAGATATTCTGAGAGAGTGCGAGATGCTTGTGAAGGACGGAGTCAGGGAAATCACGCTCCTGGGACAGAATGTAGACTCTTACGGAAATGATCTCTCTGGGGAGATTACATTCCCGGAACTTTTGGATGCGGTGGCTAGCATCCCGGGGATCGAGAGAGTCCGCTTTATGACACCCAATCCCAAGGATCTCTCGGACGAGCTGATTGAGGTGATCCGGAGAAATCCGCACGTGGCAAGGCACATTCACCTGCCGATGCAGTCGGGCTCCTCGGCACTGCTGTTTAAGATGAACCGGCATTATACCAAGGAGAGCTATCTGGAGCTTGTGCATAAGATTCATGACAGGCTCCCGGATGTAAGCCTTACGACGGATATTATTGTCGGATTTCCGGGGGAGACCGAGGAGGATTTC